>JBILPX010000034.1:0-14866 GCA_044373565.1 Roseomonas sp. | reverse complement strand
CCAAGTTGGAACACCATGGTCGCGAGTGGAATGAACAGGATGGAAGGCGGCACCAGATAGGCAAGGTAAATCCCAAGCCCCACATACTGGCTACCCGTGAAGCGCAAACGCTGGATGGCATAGGCCGCAAGTGTTGAACTGATGAGCGAAAGAACAGTCGCGCCAACCGCCACCATCATCGTCGTCATCAACCATTTCGGATAATCCGTATTGAACAGAAGCAACCGGATGTGATCCAGCGTGGGAGAGGTGATCCAGAAGGGATTATGCGTCTTGTAATCGTAAAGCTCCGCATTCGGTTTGAAAGCCGTGATCGTCATCCAATAGAACGGAAAGAGCAGAATGATCAGAAAGCACGCAAGCGGCAGATAGATGGTGACCATCCGCCGTGCCTTGCTGTCCCAGGCCATCGTCTCAGGTGGCGGGGCAGCGCTTGCTTCGGTTGCTTCCGCTTGGGTTGTGGCGCTCATTGCTTTTTGCTCCCGGCTTTAATCATTGCTTTCGCCCTGCTGCCATTTGCGCCGCGCCAAGGCGAAATAGCTAAAGAGCGTTGCGAAAACGAGGAAGGGGATCATGGAAACCGCAATCGCCGCACCTTCGCCCAACTGCCCCGCCGGAATGCCGCGCTGGAAAGCCAATGTAGCCAGCAGATGAGTGGAATTCACCGGCCCACCGCGCGTGATGGCATAGACAAGCTGGAAATCCGTGAAGGTGAAAATGATGCTGAAGGTCATCACAATCGCCAGAATGGGGAGCAGCATCGGGAAGGTGATGTAGCGAAAGCGCTGCCAGGCGGTTGATCCATCCAAAAGCGCCGCTTCATAAAGCGATGGCGAAATGGTTTGCAAACCTGCCAGCAGTGAAATCGCGACAAAGGGAATGCCGCGCCAGATATTGGCCGCAATCAAGGACCATCGCGCGGGCCAAGCGGTATTGATGAAATCCACATTGGTCTCGCGCAGGCCAAGTTCGATCAGCATCCAGGAAATGACAGAAAATTGCGGATTATAGATCCACCAGAAAGCGACCGCTGACAGTACCGTCGGCACAATCCATGGCAGCAGGATGATGGCGCGCAGCATTGATTTGAAGGGCAGATGATTGTTCAGCAGCAACGCCAGCCAAAGACCCAGCCCAAATTTTCCGATGGTCGCAATGCCTGTGTAGAAAACGCTGAAGAAGACCGCATTCCAAAAAATGGGGTCTTCCATCATGAATTCAAAATTCTCAAGCCCAACCCAACGCCCGCTACGCCCGATGGTGGTGTCCGTAAAGGCAAGCCAGATCCCAAGCCCCAGCGGATAGGTCAGGAATACCGCCAGAAGCCCCATTGCGGGCAGCAGGCAGATGACAATCAGGAAGGGCTTCCAATCGAGCAGCCTTATCAGCCAATTCTGCTCGATCTTCGGCCTGACCCATCCGGTGGTTGTGCTGGACATTACTGAGGCTCCGACAGAGGGCGGCCTTTATGTTGAAAGACCGCCCTTGTTTGGTTCAACCGCGACGGAAAATCCGGCGCGCGCGGCGTTCGGCTTCGCGCATTGCCGCATCCGGCGTTGCCTGACCGGCAGCGACAGAAGCGAACATTTGCACCAACACATATTCGGCGTTGGCCTGGCCGGAGGCTTCAGAAATCGGCCCTTTGTAGCCATTCCAGAACTGGTTGTTCATGGAATCGCGGAACAGCGTGATCTTCGGATCGCTGGTCCAGACGGATGCCGCGCGATAGGCGTTGAGCGGATGCGCCCAATAGCCAAGATTGGCATTTAGCCAGGGTTCATATTGTTCCTGTTCCATCATGAAGGTCAGGAAGGCCTTGGCTGCATTGGGGAAGCGGCTGTGCTTGAACACCATGGCGTTCAAAGTCAGCGGCGCGCTTGGCCAGCTATTGGCAACCCCAAGCGGCATAACGGAATGTTCGGTATCTTCCGCGATGGCGCGCGTGGCTGGGTCGTTCTTCAGCGCGAAATACAACGACACACCATTGGAGGTTACCCAGCAGGTATTCGCCGCATAGGCTTGGTTGTTGCTGATATCACCCCAGGAAATCGTGCCGCCATCGACAAAGGTTGCGTGGAGTTCCTTCAGGTAATTCAGTGACTCCAGCGTTTGCGGGCTATTGACCGAAACCGCGCCGCTTTCATTTAGGATGGAAGCACCATGGGACCACATCAGCCAATTGGCAAAACCATTGCCATCGCCCACCGCATTACCAAGCGCGAAGCCAGAAGGCTTGTTGGCCCGGCGCAAGCGCTTGCACATTTCAAGGAAGCCCGGCAGGTCGGAAGGCGGCGCATCATAGCCCACTTCCTTCACCGCAGATTTGCGCCATACCAGCGGGCCTGCGGTACCGCCAAACGGCAAGCCAATCCAGTTATTGGTGCCATGACGCTTGCCGAGCTTTTCGCCCACAAACATCCAGCCGCCATATTTCTTGCCGAGATATTCGGCGATATCTGAAACCTCCACCAGCTTATCCGCATAGATATGCGGCGAATCACCAAAGCCGATGATGCAATCTGGCCCCGCGCCGGTATTGGCGGTGACGGCGGTTTGCTGGTTGATATCTTCCCAACCCACGAAATCCACGCGCACCTGCACCCCGGTTTGCTGCGTAAAACGCGCGGCAGAGGCGCGGAACACTTCTTCATCTGGCTGCACGAAGCGCACCGGACGAAGGATGCGCAGCGTTGCGCCGTTTTCGATTGGCAAGCGCGGCGCGGCGACGCTGGCATCGCCACGAACTTGGCTTTGAGCGAGCGTCTCGCCCCCTGCAGCGAGTGCGGCCATGCCGACCCCTGCACCCAGAATGCTTCGACGTGTAATGATATTTGCCATGTTTCGACTCCCTGTTGTTATGTTGAAACGAAGCTAAATCCGCTGCCCAGTGCCTTTGTCGAAGATATGGACAAGGGCAAGGTCCGGCGAAACCGACAGCACATCCCCGTGATTGGCTGCAATCCTTTCACGGAAGGCGCCCATCACGGAAACCTCACCAATGCGCAGGGTAACCTGCGTCTCGGAACCCGTGGGCTCCACCACCTGAACGCGCGCCTGGATGCCATCCGGATCAAGGCGGAGATGCTCAGGCCGGATGCCATAAACCACCTCAGCTCCTTCGCGCCCAGCATAGGCGGGCGGCAGGGGCCAAAGCGTTCCGCCACCATCAATGAAAGCGCCGCCCTTGATGAGGCCAGCAAGCATATTCATCGCCGGTGATCCAATGAAGCCGGCAACGAAAAGATTGGCCGGTCTGTCATACAGCTCAAGCGGGGCGCCGGCTTGTTCAATGCGCCCATGGTTCATGACCACAATCTTGTCCGCCATGGTCATGGCTTCGATTTGGTCATGCGTCACGTAAACCGTGGTGACCTTCAGGCGCTGATGCAGATCCTTGATTTCGGAGCGCATCTGCACGCGAAGCTTGGCATCAAGATTGGACAAGGGCTCATCAAACAAGAACACTTGCGGGTTACGCACAATAGCGCGCCCCATCGCCACACGCTGGCGCTGGCCACCCGAAAGCTGACGCGGGAAGCGATGCAATAATTGCTCAAGCCCCAGGATCCGTGCGGCCTTCTGCACTTCCTGATCCATCACTTCCTTGGGCGCGCCGGCCAGCTTCATGGAAAAGGCCATGTTCTGATAGACGGTCATGTGCGGATAAAGCGCGTAATTCTGGAAGACCATCGCGATATCGCGATCCTTCGGCGGCACCTTATTCACCACCCGGTCGCCGATTGAGATCTCACCGCCCGTGATATTCTCAAGCCCAGCTAACATACGAAGCAAGGTGGATTTGCCGCAGCCGGAAGGCCCGACCAGCACCACAAATTGCCCGTCTTCGATATCCACGCTCACGCCATGCAGAATTTGCGTGGAACCGAAGGCTTTTTTGACTTCGCGAATTTCTACTGTCGCCATACTCTATTCCTTCCCGGCCTGCAGTTCACCGCTTCTATTGGCGTGAGACTTCCGTTTCCTTCGACGTGATGAATTCCAGCAGCGCTGGCGTGCCATTCTTGGTCTGTTCAATGCCGCGCTTAATCGCCGGGATGATATCCGCGATATTTTCAACCCTTTCGCCATAACCACCAAAGGCGCGCGCCATGGCCGCGTAATCGCCGGAAATATCGGTTGAGCGATACTTCTTCGTGCTGATCGGCATGACCTTCAATTCGATCGCCATCGAGAAATTATTGAGCAGGATAGAAAGAATGGGGATGCGTTCACGCACCGCCGTTTCAAAATCCATCCCCGTGAAGCCTATCGCCGCATCACCCCACACATTGATGCAAAGCTTGTCCGGCGCCGCAAGCTTCGCCCCCATGGCAAGGCCTAGCCCATAGCCAAGCTGCGTGGTCTTGCCCCAGCCGAGATAAGTCAGCGGCTTGCGGCTGACCCAGAAGGGGGAGAGCTGATCACGCGGGCTGCCGGCATCATGGGTGATGATGGTATTGTCCACATCCACCGTCCGCCACAAATCGCGCAACACGCGATAGGGGTTGAGCGGGGATGCATCGCTATCCGTTTTATGCGCCCAGGCCGCCAGCCATTCCTTGTCCAGCGCCGCGATTTCCTTGGCAACCGCGGTACGGCTGCGCGGCTTTTTGATGCGCGTGGCAAGGTCCGCAATCAGCCCATCCATGGTCAGGCCCGCATCGCCGATCAGGCCGATGTCAATTGGAATATCCTTGCCAAGATGGTCGGGGTCGAGCGTCGCGTGGATGATCTTCTTGCCGCTTGGCATTTTCACGCCAAAACTCGTCTCGGTAAAGGAACAACCTATCCCAAGAATCACATCGGCATTGTCCAGGAAGTGCCTGACACCGCGCCGCATCGCCAGGCCACCAGACCCCAAGGCCAGCGGGTGATCTTCCGGGAAGGAGGATTTTCCGCCAAGGCTGGTGGTGACGGGTGCTGCCAGCATTTCAGCCAAAGCCTGCAATTGCGGCCAAGCGCGCGCCCAGTGCACACCGGTACCGGCATAGATCACCGGGCGCTTCGCTTTCGCGAGCATGGCCGCAGCGCGCTCCACATCAATCGGATCAGGGCCATAACGCGTAGCCGCCACCGGATGATAGGCGAGCGGTTCCGGCACTTCCTCATTCCACATATCGGTCGGTATTTCGACCAGCACGGGACCGCCACGGCCATTGCGCAGCCGGGCAAAGGCACGACGCAGAATGTTCGGCACCTCGGCCGCGCTCATGATCGGCTCAGCAGATTTGGTGATGCCGCGCATCTGAACGGATGAATTGAAATTTGGATCAATATGCGCAATGCGGCGCGGATAGCCCATAGGCAGCACCAGCACCGGTATGCTTTCGCCGTAGCACTGCGCGATACCGCCATAAGCGTTCTCGGCACCCGGCCCATGCTGCATGCAGAAGGCACCGATGGTGCGGCCCGATGTCACGCGCGAAATGGCATCCGCCATATGCAGGCCGATTCTCTCCTGCCGCACCATGACTGGGCGGATATCCGCATCCGCCGCATATTCGATCAAATGATTGACCGGATAGCCGGTGAGGATCTGAATCCCCTCACGCTTCATGATTTCTGCAATGGCCGCGCCGAGTTTCATGCCGGACTTCCTCTACCCTGGCGCCAGGCGCCGCTTCATCCCTTGGCACACTGTCGGTGCCTATGGGGGAAGCCTAGGCTTGCTTTGCATCCGAATGCAATATGGCAATAGCCTTGTGTGCCTAGCCGGACCCCGGCAGGCTTGCCCCCCTCCCATTTTAAGGACCGCCCATGCCCATCCCCGCCTTGTTTCAGGGCAGAATCGCCCTGCCGGTGATTGCCGCCCCCATGTTCTTGGTCTCCGGCCCCGATCTGGTGGTGGAAACCTGCAAGGCCGGCGTGGTGGGCAGCTTCCCTGCGCTTAATCAGCGCAGCACGGAAGCCTATGGCGAATGGCTCGCCGAAATCCGGGAGAGAACCGGCAATGCCGCCGCCCCCTTTGGCGTCAATCTGATCGTGCATCGGTCCAACGCCAGGCTGGATGCCGATTTGGCGGAAACCGTGCGCCAGCGCGTGCCCTTCGTGATCACGTCACTCGGTGCGGTGTCTGAGGTGGTGGAGGCCATCCATGGCTATGGCGGGCTGGTGTTCCATGATGTGATCAATCTGCGCCATGCGCAGAAGGCCGCCGAAGCGGGGGTGGATGGGCTGATTGCGGTTTCAGCCGGCGCGGGCGGGCATGCCGGCACCTATAACCCCTTCGCCTTTCTGCATGAGATCAGGCAATTCTATCAGGGCACCATCATCCTATCGGGTGCGATGTCCACCGGCGCGCATGTGGTGGCGGCGCGGGCGGCGGGGGCGGATTTTGCTTACCTGGGCACGCGCTTCATCGCGACCACCGAAAGCCGCGCGCCGGAGGATTACAAGCAAATGATCCTGGCGGCGACGGCCAAGGATATTGTCTATACCAATGCGATCAGCGGGGTGAATGGCAATTTCTTGAGTGCGTCGCTGGAAGCGGCAGGGCTTGATCCGGCGAATTTGCCCGAATTCAACAGGGAACTTCATTTGGGCAGCAGCGAGAAGCGCGCCTGGAAAAACATCTGGTCTGCCGGCCAGGGGGTTGGTGCCATTCATGATGTGCCGAGCACGGCAGAATTGGTGGCGCGGTTACGGCGGGAATATGCGGAAGCGATTGCGGGGTTGAACCGGGGATTTGCGGCGTGAAGACGCGATGTCCCGATGCGCAGGAGCGACAGATGTATGATGTCATTTTTCATGCGGATTGGAGCGTCAACCCAAACAAGAGGTGGGTCGCGATGGCTGAAAGGCGCCAAACCGGCTGGGAGATATCCTCGCTGGCGATTGCGCCTTGCAACCTCACCGCAAAGCTACTGGAGGCAGCGCGCGATAAGCGCGTGCTGGCAGGCTTCGATTTTCCTATCGGGGTGCCTGCCAAATGGGCCAATAAGGTGAAGCTTGGAAGTTTCCCGAGTTTTCTTGATCAGCTTTCCAAGGATCCTGATCCAGCATTCTTTAAGGTCGCGGGATCACAGAACGAAATAAGTCCAGAGCGACCATTTTATCCAGCAACGGCAAAGGCTGGCGTCAAGCAGGCGCATCTCTATCAGCGCCTTGGTTTTCAGTCATTCAGCGAACTACGCCGGAAATGCGAAGCCCGCACGGATAACCGCCAGCCCGCCTGCCCGTTATTTTGGACATTGGGGGCAAATCAGGTCGGCAAGGGGGCTATTTCAGGCTGGCAAGAGGTGGTCATGCCGTGCGTCAAGGCAGGGGCGCGGCTTTGGCCCTTTGAGGGTGAATTGGGCTTGGAAAGCTCGAAAGGCTTGACCATCGCTGAGACTTATCCGGCCGAAATCTATGGCTGGCTCGGCATCAAGTTCCAAGGCAAAGGCGGGAAAAGGTCACAGACTAAGCGGCGCGAATTTGTCCCGAAAATCTTTGAGTGGCTTGAAAAAAGAAGCATTTCACTTTCCAAGGATGTTACAGCACAATTAGAAGATGGTTTCGGCGCCGCTGCGGATGGTGAAGACAGGTTTGATGCCTTCTGTGGCGCCTGTGGCATGATTGAGATTGCCAATGGTTGCCGAGCCGCTGGCGCCCCTCGTGATCCGAACATTCGTAATTTCGAAGGCTGGATTTTAGGTCAGAAGGCCGAAGATATTCTTTCTGGCTAATGCCTGATTGGCTACCGCCGCAACTCCATCTGGATCGGCCCTTCCCGCTCACCACGGGCGAATTGATCCACCATGGCATTGCCGGTCTGGCCTAGCTTCGCGGCATCACCAGTCCAGATGATGCGGCCCTTATGGATCATGGCGGCGTCATCGCCAATCCGCCGCGCGCTCGCCATGTCATGCGTGATGGAAACGGCGGTCGCACCCAGCCGATGCACCACATCAACAATCAGCCCATCAATCACCGCGCCCATGATGGGATCAAGCCCGGTGGTGGGTTCGTCGAAGAAAATGATCTCGGGCTCTGCCGCAATGGCGCGCGCAAGGGCCACGCGCTTTTGCATGCCGCCGGAAAGCTCAGATGGGGAAAGATCACCCACCGATGCGGCAAGCCCGACCTGCGCCAACACCTCGGCCGCCTTGTCGCGCGCGCGCGCGCGGGTGATGCGCTTTTGCGCCAGCAGCTTAAAGCAAACATTTTCCCAGACCGGCAGGCTATCAAACAGCGCGCCATTCTGAAACAACATGCCGATGCGGTCATTCAGCGCCTCACGCTCCTGCCGCGGCAGTTTCAGGATGTTCTGGCCATCAATTTCAATGCTGCCGGCATCGGGTTCAATCAGCCCCAGGATGCATTTGATGGTGACGGATTTGCCGGAACCCGAACCGCCCAGAATCACCATGCCATGCCCGGCGCGGATATCCAGATCCACGCCATCCAGCACCTGCTTCGGCCCAAAGGCTTTTGACAGCCCGCGCAGGCGGATTTTCGGCACCGCGCCACTCATCGTGCGAAGAACATCTCGGTAATGATGTAATCCAGCGCCAGGATCAGGATGGAGGAAATTACCACCGCCGATGTCGCCGCCGCGCCCACGCCCTGCGCGCCCCCGCGGCTGTTATAGCCACACCAGCAGCCCATCAGCGCAATCACAAAGCCGAAGACCGAAGCCTTCACCAGGCCCGAGACCACATCCATGGTCTGCATGAAATCAAGCGTGGCGCGCAAATACCCGGCCGAGTTGAAGCCAAGCTTCGCCGTGCCGATCAGCCAGCCGCCCATCACCCCCAGAGTATCGGCAATAATCACCAGGAAGGGCAGCGCCACGGTGCCGGCCAAAAGCCTTGGCGCCACCAGGTATTTCATCGGGTTGGTCGAAAGCGTGGTCAGCGCATCTATCTGATCGGTCACGCGCATCGTGCCGATTTCGGCGGCGAAAGCCGCGCCAATGCGCCCTGCCACCATCAGCCCGGCAATCACCGGGCCCAATTCGCGCGTGATGGAAAGCACGACAACATTCGCGACCGCCCCTTCGGCATTGAAGCGCGCGAAACCTGTATAGGTTTGCAGCGCCAGCACCATGCCGGTGAAAAACGCGGTCAGCGCCACTACGGGCAGGGAGAAATAACCAATCTCGATCACTTGGCGCAGAAACAGCCGGCCATAGAAGGGCGGGCGAAACAGGTGTGAGACGCCTTCCAACGCAAACAGCACCACGGCGCCAACGCCCTGCAAGGCGCCGAGCACGGCGCGGCCCAAGGCGGCGATGGGGTTCAGTATCGCGGTCAAGCTCAGGCCGCCCCATAGGCGCGGCGATAGCGATCGCCCAGCGATGTGAGGATTTCATAGCCAATCGTGCCGGCGCGCGCCGCCAGATCATCGGGCGAAGGCGCGGCACCGCCGATCAATTGCAGCACATCGCCAGGCGCAATGCCCGGCGCATCCGTCACATCCAACGTTATCAAGTCCATGGAAACGCGCCCCACCATGGGCAGGATCATGTCGCGATAGGCCGCGACACCCTGCCCGGATAGGCTTCTCAGGTAGCCGTCCGCGTAGCCGACGGCAATGGTAGCAATCCGGCTGTGCCGCGCCGCGACAAAGGAAGCGCCATAGCCAACGCTGGCGCCGGCGGGGATTTCGCGGATTTGCAGGATGGGCGCTTCCAGCCGGATCACTGGCAGCATGGGGTTAGGCGCCCCGGGCGTGGGGTTGATGCCGTAAAGCGCGCAGCCTGGCCGGGCGAGGTCTGAGGCATAATCCGAGCCCAAAAACAGGCCAGATGAATTGGCAAAAGACCTTAGCAGCTTGGGCAGCCCCGCGCAGGCGCGGGCGAAACGCGCTGCCTGTTCGGCATTCAAGGGATGGTTCGGTTCATCCGCGCAGGCCAGATGCGTCATGACATAAAGCAGATCGAGCCCCGCCAGCAGGGAATGGTCCGCCGCCAGCCGCGCCTGTTCCCCGGCATCCAGCCCAAGCCGCGCCATGCCCGTATCCAGTTGCAGCAGCGCCTGCCGTGCCCTGCCCGCGCTGCGCCCGGCAGCCGCATGGGCCAGCACATCGCCAAGGCTGTTCAGCACCGGGACCAGCCTAGCGTTTTCATCAGCGCCGGGGGCAAAGCCATCCAGCACGGCAATCATCGGCCCGGCGCCAAGGCCAGCCCGCAGCGCCATGCCTTCCGAAAGATGTGCCACGAAAAAATGCTGGCAGCCGGCAGCATGTAAGGCACGCGCGACCTGCACCGCCCCCAGCCCATAGGCATTGGCCTTCACCACCCCCGCCACGGCACCTGGCGCGGCGCGTGCGGCAAGCGCGCGCCAATTCGCGACAATGGCCGCCAGATCAATATACAAAACCGCAGAAGGGTCCATCATGCGGAACCGGGATCAGCCCCCGAAACCATCATCATGTTGCGTTTCCAAATCGCCAAAGCGGGTGAATTCGGCTTCAAAGAACAGCTTAATGGTGCCGGTCGGGCCATGGCGCTGCTTGGCGATGATCAATTCCGCCTTGTTATGCGCCATTTCCATATCCTTCTGCCATTTATCCACCGCACCCTGAAATTTCTCGGCATTGTCGAAGGAAAGCTCCTTAGGCGCGCGCTGCATCAAATAATATTCATCGCGATAGACGAACATGACCACATCGGCATCCTGTTCGATGGAACCTGATTCTCGCAAATCTGAAAGCTGCGGTCGCTTGTCTTCACGGCTTTCCACAGCGCGGGACAACTGAGACAGCGCAATGACAGGTACAGACAATTCCTTGGCGAGTGCCTTCAGCCCCTGCGTGATCATGCTGATTTCAAGCACGCGGCTTTCCGGGCGCGTGCCCGCTGCGGGGCGCATCAATTGCAGGTAATCCACCACAATCAGATCAAGCCCTTTTGTCCGCTGCAAGCGCCGGCAGCGTGTGCGCAAGGCCGAGATGCTGATCGCCGGCGTGTCATCAATATTCAGCGGCAGGGATGCCAATTCGCGGCTGACTTCCAGAAAGCGGTCAAAATCGCGCTGGCTGATCTCGCCGCGCCGAATACGGTCGCCCGAAATGCGTGATTCTTCGGCCAGCAAACGTGTCGCCAATTGATCCGCGCTCATTTCCAGGGAGAACAACGCAACCCCACCCTTGGGCACCGCATTGGGGTCCGCTTCCTGCGCGTGGCGCAACACGGCTTTGGCCGCGCCAAAGGCGATCTTGGTCGCCAGCGCGGTTTTGCCCATGCCAGGGCGGCCCGCGATGATGAGCAGATCGGAAGGGTGCAGCCCGCCCGTTTTCGCATCCAAATCGCGCAAACCAGTGGCAAGGCCGGAAACACCGCCTGGCGTCGTAAAAGCCTTCTCCGCGTGCTGCACGGCGATGGTCAGCGCACGTTCAAAGGTCAGGAAGCCCCCCTCACCCGCGCCGCCTTCCTTGGCCAATTCGAACAAAGCCTGTTCGGCTGATTCCAATTGCCCCTTGGCGTCCAGTTCCGCTTCCGAACCAAAGGCGCGGTTCACCACCACCTCGCCCAAATCCACCAATTGCCGGCGGAGCCACGCATCATAGATCACCTGGCCATATTCGCCGGCATTGATGACACCGACCATGGCCGAGAGAAGCTGCGCCAAATAGGCAGGGCCGCCGACCTCATCCAGCAATCCGGAATGTTCAAATTCAGCGCGCAGTGTCACCGCATCGGCAAGCTGGCCCGCTTCCACGCGCCGCTTAATGGCGTGGAAAATCCGCCCATGCACGGGATCGGCGAAGTGTTCCGGCGCCAGATATTCGCCCACACGCTCAAACGCCTTGTTATTGGCCAAAAGCGCGCCAAGCAGCGCCTGTTCGGCCGCCAAGTTTGAGGGTGGGATGCGCTGCGAAAGGCCGAGCAAACCGGCACCAGGGATCGCGCCGGGCGTCGTGTCAAAACTATTCATGCCTCCTTATAGCGCGCCGCCGGGCAAAAGCCCCCTGGGGATTACGGGGATGCTGGGGATTGCCAAAAGAAAATGCGCGGTCACGGCAGATGGGCCGGGCCTTACTCCACCGCGCCGCGCAGTCCATCCAACCAGGGGTAGGCACCGGGCATCAACGAATGATTGCAGGGTAGCACTTGCACCGGCGTTCTTTCACCCCACACGGCCGCCGCCAAGCGCATTTCCCGCTCCTTTGCCACCGCTTCCGGCCCCAGCCAATGCCGGTCATGGCCCCATAGGCTCGGCCCGCTATTCATGCGCGCCGGCTGCCAGGTGGCGGGTTCGATAAGCCAGCCACCCCAGCCATATTTGACCAAGAAGCCACCCGGCGTGCAGGCATAAAAGCTCGTCATCCAATCATTGGTGTGGCGGCTAAGCGTGGTGCCGAACCGCATGACCCATGCCAAGCGGCTAAGTGCAAGAGCCGGGCTGAACGCATCAGGAATAAGCGGCAGGGTCAGGCCAGAAGCACCGGCGCCCAACAGGGCGCGGCGCGAAAAGCGAGAAATGGACATGGTTTCAAGCCCCGGTGTTGTTTTTCCGGGGCTCTCTGAGCAAAGTCCGTGCCGAGGCGCTTCAGTCCACCTCAACTCCTGCCGCGCGGGCCTTTTCCACCATATGGCCGCGTGCCCATTGCATATCTTCAAGTGTACCAAAGGCATTGGTGTAATGGCCCTTGAAGCCGCGGGCTTCGATCAGGCGGAACATATCGCCGAAATCGAAATCACCCTGGCCGGGCACCAGATGTTCCTCATGCCCATTGCGCCAGCAATCCGCCAGCCGCACTTCGCGCACACGGTCCAACGGAATGCCCGCCACCCAGGCGGCCACACCATCGGGCATCAGATGCGCATGATTGGCGGTAAAGGAAAGCGCGAAAGCGGGCGAATGGATCGCATCATAATAGTAACGCCATTCTTCCTGCGTATGGGCCAAGTAATGCACTTCGGCCGTTGGCGGTTCCACATTCAGGTTTTCGAGCAGCAGTAGCGCGCCATGCTTTTCCGCGTGCTGCACCATGCGCTGCAAACGGTCTCGTCCCGCTTCCATGCGCATCGGCACATCGGCGGTGAAGTGATAGCCGGCATGAACCACGATCCATTCGGCTGCGAGCTTCGGCGCCACTTCAATATAGGCGCGCATATAGGCATCCACCGCTTCCGACAGAAACGGCGAGTATTCGCCGACATTCACGGCGGAAAGCGTGTGCAGCGCAATGGTCACACCATTGGCGCGGGCAGAGGCGACAATGGCGCGGCAGCGCGCATCATCGAACATGTTCACCTTATTCTCGCCCGTGTCCAATTGGATATCTATGTGCCGCACCTGGTTCCGCGCCGCCCATTCAATGGCGTCTTCAAGCTTCAGCTTGCGTCCAACATCCACCCCGATACGGTCCATCAAAGCCATGATCGCCCTCCCTATTTCCTGCATGGTTTACAGGCTTCGGCAGGAGTGGCAAGCTTCCACGAAAGTAATCCGGAGCGCCGATAGAGCGCCCGCAACCCCGGGGAGGAAGCACGCAATGATGATGATTGATCGTCGCGGTATGATGGCGCTTGGCGCATGGGCCGCTGCCACCAGCAAGGCCTTCGCACAAGGTCCGATGCCCGAGCATGAGCGGGTTCTGTATGAAGCCGCCAAGCGTGAAGGCGAAATCACCTGGTATTCCGGCCAATACAGCGCGGAAGCCTCCGAAGCCGCCGGCCGCGCCTTCAATGAACGCTACCCAGGTGTGCGCTGCAATGTGGTGCGCAGCACATCCCAAGTGGCCTTTCAGCGCCTGTCGCAAGATTTGCGCGCTGGGGTGGCGCAATGCGATATCCTGTCTTCCACCAATGGCGGGCATTACGTTCAGTTGAAGCGCCAGAATCGCCTGATGCAATTCCGTCCCAAAAATGCAGATGGCCTTCTCCCTGATTTGCGCGTGGCGGATCCGGATAATTTTTATCAGTCGAGCTTCCTTGGCATTTACCTGCTGGCACATAATACGCGCCTGGTATCGGAAGCCGATGCGCCGAAATCCTGGAAGGATGTCCTGGACCCCAAGTGGAAGGACAAGCTCGCCGTCGGCCATCCTGGCTTCAGCGGCGCCATCGGCCTTTGGGCGATGGAAATGCGCCGGCTTTATGGGTGGGATTATTTCAAGCAACTTGAGCGTAACAAGCCGCAAATCGGGCGTTCTTCCATTGATCCAGTAACCACCATGAATGCCGGCGAACGCGGCGTTGGTGTTGCGGTGCCTTCCGCCTCCACCCTGTTCAGCATGTCGCGCGGCAATCCGCTCAAGCTGATTTATCCGGAAGAAGGCGTGCTGGCCGCGCTTTCACCTTCCGCCATTATCCGCAATGCGCCGCACCCAAATGCCGCGAAGCTGTTCATGGAATTCCAGACAGGCGTTGGGCTTTCGACCGCCATTCGGTTGCTGTTCAATGAAAGCATCCGCCCGGATGTGCCGCCGCCGGAAGGGTCCCGCCCACTGGATCAGGTAAAAATGCTGGCACCGTCCATTGAAGATGCCGAAAAAGGCGTGCCGGAAGTGCGCGACGCCTGGCGCGAAACCTTCGGGATCTGACAAAACCTATGGCTGAAGGCGCTGCTCTCGCCGCTGCACCGCATCCTGGTTTTGGTGCCAGGCTGCGCATGCTGGAACCGGTCACGCTGCTCTGGCTTCTGCTGGTAGCAGCGCTGATTTTCCTGATTGCGGCGCCGCTCCTCAAGATGCTGTTGATCAGCTTTGAGGAACAGGAAACCGGCGACTTCACTTTGATGAATTACGCGACTGCCTATGGCCGGCAACGCTATCTGGATGCATTGCGCAATTCCCTACTGCTGGGGCTGTTGAGTGCCACGATTTCCACCATCATCGCGGTACCCATGGCCTGGGCTGTTTCACGCACGGATATGCCGGGCAAGGGCTTCACCTGGGCCATGGTGCTGGCCGCGTTTGTGATGCCGCCTTATCT
>JBILPX010000278.1:0-4576 GCA_044373565.1 Roseomonas sp. | reverse complement strand
TTTGATGCCATTCCCAATAAGGTTGATCAGGATTTGCTTGACGCGCGCTGGGTCGCCGACCAGCGTATCCGGAACGGCAGCTTCAGTATCTATTGTCAGCGAGATATTCTTCGTGGCAGCCCGTTCCATTAGCAGGCCGCTACTTTCTGTGATGAGATGCCGCAGCGAAAAATCCACTGATTCAAGTAGCAGCTTGCCGGCCTCTATCTTGGAGAAATCCAGGATGTCATTCAGCAGTTCCAGCAGAAATTCCGCATTGGTCTGCGCCATATCAAGATGCTGACGGGTTTTCTCCTTAAGCATCGGGTCGCGCAAGGCTAGTTTCTGCATGCCGATCACAGCGGAAAGCGGTGTACGTATTTCATGACTGACCATGGCAAGAAATTCGCTTTTGATGCGACTTGCATTGTCAGTTGCTTCCTTGGCGGAAAGGGTGTCCGCCAATCCGGCCCATACATCCTGTTCAAGCTTCTTACGCGCTGTAATATCTTCAATGACGCAAAGGCAGGAATGTTCTGAACCAGCGGTGCAAATGCGTGAGACGCTGACCCGAAGCCAGATAAGCGCGCCATCGTCATTTTCAAATTCAGCTTCGACAAATTCTTGGCTGTCTTCGGTTGGCTCTCCCCAAACGGATTCCATATAGTAATCATAGCTTTGTTTGGCGGACAGAATACGCGACACCGGTTCACCAATCAGGCTTCCGGTTCGAGTTGAGAGAATTTCCGCGAGTTTGGGATTTGCCTGGGTGATGAAGCCGGCATTGACCATCATGAGCCCAAGCGGGACCGAATCGAAATAGGCAGGGTCTTTTTGAATCAGGCTGACGAAGGTCTCAAACCGCTTCTTCGCGGCGATTTGCTGATGCCCTTCACTGCTATTCGTGACGTCTTCAAGGCTTGCGACCACAATCCGGCCTTCACGCGATCTGTCCAATTCCCCACGAAATAGTAGGACCTGCGTGCCGGCAGCAATTTGGCGCAGCAATTCCACTGAGACCGGCTCGCCCTGGGTCAGTATATCTTCGAAGGCAATCGCCAGCTTGTTACGATTAGGCTTGTCAAAAATTACGCCAAAAGCAATTTCGTTCTCTGGCGGATTGGAATCTGTCAACTGAAAAAGGCGCAGCGCAGCGCTGGAAAGGTGCAGCTTATCCGTATCTGCATTCCATTCCAGCCAAGCGCGCCCTTCCGAGCCGTACAAGGGTGCTGTTTCCGGGTGTGCGGACAAGGCTATTGTCATGGCTACATTCCTACACCAAAGCTACTAAACAATAATGACTCGCCACGTAGCGCGAGCGACAAGTAAATGCGTTAGGCGACGAAGCCATAGAGAACATGAAAGGAAACCAGTTCTATATGTGGAACGGCTTGCATTCTAATCAGGCAAGAGTGAAATTCCCCTTAAAGAAGCACCGTGACCTGAGCTTGGACGGGTCAAGCCATCTGCGCTTTTGCTGCTTGACCGCGTCCGCCTGAAGGGTGACGTTATCGCTTCATAAACCTTTGGGGGTGTGGCGATGGGATTTTTCAGAACGCTGATGCTGGCGGCCGGCGCATTGATATTGTGCGCGGCGCCCTCTCAGGCGCAGCGCACCCTCACCATCGGTGCGCAAGGCGCACCATCGGGGATGGATCCGCACTACCATTCCTCCAACCCCAATAACGCGGTTTTGCGGCAGATTTTTGAAACCCTGGTTGATTTCGACACTTCCGGGCGGCTGATCCCGCGGCTCGCGGAATCCTGGCGCGCTATTGATGACCTGACCTGGGAATTCAAGCTGCGCGAGGGCATTAAATTCCATGACGGCACGCCCCTGACCGCTGAGGATATCGCCTTTTCCTATGCGCGTGTGCCGACCATTACCAATAGCCCTGGCCCCTTCACGCCCTTTGTACGCAGCATCGCCGCCATCGAAATCCCGGAACCGCGCCGCATCCTGATCCGGACCAAGGAACCCAACCCCTTTCTGGATTGGGACCTTTCCAACATCATGATCCTGTCCCGCAACCTGCATGCTAATGCGACTTTGGGCGATTTCAATGCAGGCCGCGCCATGATCGGCACCGGCGCCTATCGGCATGTCAGCTATACACTGGGTGAGCGGCATGAAATCATGCGCAACCCTGCCTATTGGGGGGAAGCGCAGCCTTGGGAAAGGGTGGTAACGCGCTTCATCAGCAATCCCGGGGCGCGTGTGGCCACGCTGCTTTCGGGCGATGTGGATTTGATTGATTTCGTGCCGGTGCAGGATGTGCAGCGCCTTTCCAATGATGCGCGGCTTTCGGTCTTTGGTGTCGCGAGTAATGGCACCGCCTATCTTTTCCCCGATGCAGCGCGTGATCCATCGCCTTTCGTGACTGACAAACAGGGCCGCGTTCTGGAACGTAACCCCTTGCGTGATGCGCGGGTGCGCCGCGCGCTTTCGCTTGCCATTAATCGCCAGGGCATTGTGGACCGGCTGCTGATGGGCCAAGGCATGGCCGCCGAACAATTCGCGGCCCCCGCCGTTGCCGATCGCGCGCCCAATATGCCGCCCCCGCGCTATGATTTGGATCAGGCGCGCGCGCTGCTCCGTGAAGCGGGTTATCCGGATGGCTTTCGTATTACGGTGCATAGCCCCAATGGCTGGTTCGCATCGGATACAGATGTGGCGCAGGCTATTGCTCAGGGCTGGACACGGCTTGGCATTGAAACCCGTGTCGAGGTCCTGCCGCCTGCCAACCTCTTCACCCGCGCCACCGCGCGAGAGTTTTCGATGTTCATGACCACCTATACCTCCTCCATCGCGGCCAATACGCTACGCCAGGTGTTGATGACACGAAACAGCGAAACCGGTGCCGGGCCCTTCAATCGTCAACATTATTCAAACCCGGCGATGGATGCGCCCTTGGCCGAGGCTTTGCGCACCATGGACACCACGCGGCGCAATGCGCTGACGGCTGAAGCGATGCGGATCGGGATTGAAGATACCGGCGTCATTCCGATCTTCTATTTGAAAGTCTCCTGGGCAGGGCTCAGGAATAAGGTGAAGTATGATGCCTCGCCCTCCTGGTACACCAATGCGCTGCTCGCGAGCCCGCCCTGAACGCAGCATGAGACCCTTGAACAGGAAAGAATGATCAGCATGGCCGATAAGGAAGCCATGGCGCGCATTGCCGCCGCCATAGACGCGAATTTCGACAAGCAGGTGCAGTTCCTGGCGGAATTGGTGCGCTTTCCAAGCCTGCGCGGCCGGGAAGCGCCCTTGCAGGATTGGTTTGCCCGCCAAATGGCTGCGCGCGGCTATGCGGTGGATCGCTACACTTTGGCTGATGTGCCGCAGCATCCCAAAATGGCGCCGATGGTGGAATGTGATCCGGCCGGCAGCGTGCAGGTGGTGGCGACCTATCGCGCCAAAAACCCCACAGGGCGCAGCCTGATCCTACAAGGGCATATTGATGTGGTGCCCGAAGGCCCCGCCGATATGTGGACCCACCCGCCCTATGCTGCCGTGATCCGCGATGGCTGGATGTATGGCCGCGGCGCGCATGACATGAAATCCGGCGTCGCCTGCATGGTCTATGCCATGGATGCCATTCGCGATGCCGGGTTTGAACCCGCCGCCGATGTCTATGTGGAAACGGTGACCGAGGAAGAAAGCACCGGCAATGGCGCACTTTCCACGCTGTTGCGTGGTTATCGCGCGGATGCCGCGCTGGTGCCGGAACCCACGGGCCATACCATTACCCGCAGCCAAACCGGCACCATCTGGTTTCGGCTGCGCGTGCGCGGCATTCCGGTGCATGTTGCGGTCGCGCAGGATGGCAGCAATGCCATCATGTCGGCCTATGTGCTGATCCAGGCGCTGTATGAACACACCCGCAAATTGAATGAAGCCGCGCGGTCCAGCGCCTGGTATGCCGACATCAAGGACCCGATCAAATTTAACCCCGGCATTATTCGCGGCGGTGACTGGGCATCTTCCACCCCCGCCTGGTGTGAGGTGGATTGCCGCATCGGCCTTGTTCCTGGCACCACACCGGAAGAAGCCATGGCCGGGATTGAAGCCACGGTGCGCGCGACGGCCAAGGGCGATGGCTTCCTTGCGAATAACCCGCCCGAAATCGTCTGGACCGGCTTTCAGACCGACCCCTATGTGCTTGAGCCAGGCAGTGAGGCCGAGGCCGTGCTTGCCGCCGCCCATGCCTCTGTCCATGGTGGCAGCCTGCCGGAACGCCGCACCACGGCGGTGAATGACACACGCTATTACGGGCTTTACTTCGATATCCCCGGGCTTTGCTACGGTCCGAAGGGGGAGGGGGCGCATGCCTTTGATGAACGCACCTCGATTGAGGATTTGCGCAAATGCACGCGCACAATGGCGACCTTTATCGCGAATTGGTGTGGGCTTAGAGCGGTTTCCGTTCACGTTCGTTCACAGGAATCGCTCTAAGCGCTTGTTTGGTCGCATTTTCCGAGTCGCCAAGTGTTTCCACTTGGCTTGAAAATGCTCCAGGCCGCGCGGCTAAACCCGGCGGGGTGCTGCCAAGAAAGATATTGGCCTTGGGTCCGGCAGCGGTCATGCTATAGGGGT
>JBILPX010000392.1:0-2787 GCA_044373565.1 Roseomonas sp. | reverse complement strand
GATTTCCTCATCGCCGGTGAAAAGCCCAACAAGCGGACCGGGCGCGCCGCCGAATTTATGGAAAGCAGCCAGCACAAACATATTCATCACAATGCCGGCCTTCATATCGGCCACACCTGGCCCGTAGGCGATATTACCCTGAATGGTGAAAGGCCGGCGTTCCGGTTCGCCCTTTGGGAACACTGTGTCCCGATGCCCCATCAGTACGATATTTTTCTGTTGATTGCCGGAAGCGATTTCATGCGCGCCAGGCACAACGCCGCGCAAGCAATCGCCATGTTTTTCGCGCGGCACGACTTCCACCGCGATGCCCTGACCCTCCAGGAAGCGCTTTACCTGGGTGCCAGTGCGATCCACGCCCGCCTTGTCATAGGAACCACCATCGGTATTCACCATTTCCATGAGCTCAGCGAGCATGGCGTCCTGTTGCGTGGCAAGCCAGGCGGTGATTTGCGCTTCGGTACTCATGCTATCCTCAAAATTGTCAAAACCAAACGCAAGCCTGCGCTAGCCATGCCGCGCAGGCAAGGGCGCTATTCAATCTTGCCAAGCGCACGGATCACCCGCAGCAACCTGCCCGCATCCTCATCATAAAAACGCCGGAAGGCATCGCCCTCGCGAAAATCGAGCGTATTGCCGCTTCCCGCCATGATGCGGATGAAATCCGCGTCCTGCGCCACTTGCCGTGCGGCATCGCGAATGCGGTCAATGATCGCGGGCGGCGTGCCGGCAGGTGCGAAAAGTCCAACCCAGATGTAGAATTCCACATTCGCAAAACCCTTTTCGACCAGCGTCGGCACATCCTCAAACCCCTTGAGGCGCTGGCGCCCCCAGGTGGCCAGCGCGCGCAGCCGCCCATCGCGCACATGCTGCGCCACCGGACCGGGACCTGAGGAAAGCGCCTGAACCTGCCCGCTCAAAATCGCGGTCAAAGCCGGCCCGCCACCCTGGAAGGGCACATGCAGCATCTCAATCCCTGCCGCCTGGGACAGCATCGCCATCGGCACATGCAAAGCGGAGTAATTGCCGGCAGAGGAATAGGCGATCTGCCCGGGCTTGGCTTTCGCCTCAGTGATGAATTCCTCGATGGTGCGAATGGGGCTGGATGCCGGCACCACCAGCACAGTTGGGTCGGCTGAAAACAACGCAATCGGCGTCAGCATATCGGGCGTATAGGCGGGCGTGCGGCCATTGATACGCGCTGCTTCCGGCAGGAAGGTCATGGAAGAAAGACCCATCAGCAGCGTATAGCCATCGGGCGTGCTGCGCGCGACAAACCCATTGCCAATCTCGCCCGCCGCACCGCCGCGATTGGTGATCGGCACCGGCACGCGCCAAATCCTCTCCAGCGTGGCGGCGGCGGGACGGCCCACCACATCGGCTTGCCCACCAGGTGGGAAGGCGACCACCATGGAAACTGCGCGAGATGGGAAATTGTCCTGCGCCAGCGCGGGCATGGCGAAGGGCAGGGCTGCGGCGCTGGTTAAAAGACTGCGTCTTTGCATGTTTTATCCTCCCATTTTTTGTTGTTCGTTCAGGCGACGGGATTTTCGAGCACACCAATCCCGCTGATTTCAATCCGCACCACATCGCCTTTTTGCAGGAATTTCGGCGGGGTGAAGCCAATGCCAACGCCGACCGGCGTGCCGGTGGCAATCACATCGCCTGGTTCCAACGTGATGGCGGCGCTGATCGCCTCAATCAGCGTCGGCACATCAAAGATCAGATCCGTCACCAGCGCATCCTGACGCTTTTCGCCATTCACATGCGTGATCAGGCGAAGCTTGGTCGGATCAGGCGCTTCATCCGCGGTCAGGATCGCGGGGCCCATGGGACAGAAACTATCCAAGCCCTTGCCCAGCACCCATTGGCTATGGCGCTTCTGCAAATGCCGCGCCGTCACGTCATTGATGATGGTGTAGCCAAACACGTGCGAAAGCGCGGTGGCCTTGCTGATGCCGCGCCCGCCCGTGCCGATGACAATCGCCAATTCGCCTTCGTAATCCAGGCCGCCGGTTGGGTCCAAATGGCTCAGGATGGGTTCGCCCATGGCGATGATGGCGGTATGGGGTTTGGAGAATACAACGGGGAAGGGCGGCACGACATCCTTCGCCCCGCCATCAAAGCCCGATCCCGCAAATTCCTTGGCGTGTTCATGATAATTCTTGCCGACGCAGAACACGTTCTTCGGTGGGCGCGGAATGGGGGCGAGGATCTTCGCCCCCGCTATGATTGGCGCATTGGCAAGCGCATCCCGCGCGGCGGCCAGCGCTGCTGGCCCCGCCGCAATGAGGCCAAGCATATCGCGCGGCAGAGAAGGTGCTACGGCGGTAACATCTCGCAACGCGCCCGCTTCATCCATGGCGCCAATCCGCACACCGGCGGCATCCGAGAAAGTGACTAAACGCATCAGTTCATCCTTTTGGCTTTCGCTGCGTCAGGTAGCGCGTTCCGTGGGATTTGCCAGGGGCAGGCTGGCCGCGCGCTCCAAGGCCCGCGCCCCGCGCAGCGCCAGATCATCCCGGTAAAGCGGCGCCACAATTTGCACAGCGCGTGGCATGCCCTCCGCATCCAAGGCCACGGGCACGGAAATCGCCGGTTGTCGTGTCAGGTTGAAGGCGAAGGTCCAGGGCGCCCAATCGCGCCAAAGCGCCTCCGCCGGGTGGATGGTTGGCTGATCGGCGGCGAAGGCAGCGGTCGGCGTGCAGGCAGTCAGCACCAAATCATAGCGCTGATGGAACCGCGCCATGGCATGGGCTGCTTCCAGGCGCATCGCCTCGGCGGCCA
>JBILPX010000248.1:0-5059 GCA_044373565.1 Roseomonas sp. | reverse complement strand
AATGCCTATTTGGCGGAATTGGCTGAAGTGACGCGCCGGCGCCTGGCCCCCTTTCGCGCGGCGCAGCTTGGGGGGAAGGATCGGCTGGCGGCTTCCCACGCTGAACATGGGGCGATCATTGAGGCGATTTGCGCCGGGGATGGGGCGGCGGCGGCGGCGGCGGTGCGCGCCCATTTGGCGGCGACCGAAGGCAGCTTGGGCGTGATGGCCGGGCGGGAGGCGCGGTTTTGAAACCCGCCACAGGCTTGGGCAGATGCATCGAGAACCGCCCAAATTGTATGCAAAACTGTATACAATTGGCGTCCCTGGCACGCTTTCTGGGCGGCACGCGGCTTGCGAATAGTCAGCCATGGATTTGACTCCCCTCTCCTTCCAGCGTGCCGCGCTACACGAGGCCTATCGAGCGGGCCTTGCGCCCGAGTTGGTGGTAGCCGAGGCGTTGCGTCGGCTGGAAGCCGCCGATGATCCAGGAATTTTCCTGGATGTGGCGCCGGCTGACATCATCGCGATAGCGATCTCTGCCCTGCCCGGCTTTGACCCAGATGCCTATCCGCTTTGGGGCCTGCCTGTTGCGGTGAAGGACAATATCGCGCTGGCTAGCCGGCCCATGACGGCTGCCTGCCCGGCCTTCAGCCATATCCCCACCGAGGATGCCGAAGTGGTGCGCCGCCTGCGCGCGGCGGGTGCCATCATCCTGGGCAAGACCAATCTCGATCAATTCGCGACTGGTTTGGTTGGGGTGCGTACACCTTATCCGGTGCCACGTAATGCAGTTTCGGCCGATCACGTGCCGGGCGGGTCATCATCCGGTTCGGCGGTGGCGGTGGCGCGCGGGATTGTGACGCTGGCGCTGGGCACGGATACGGCGGGGTCTGGCCGCGTGCCGGCGGCGTTGAATGGCATTGTCGGGCTGAAGCCAAGCCTTGGCGCAGTTTCCACGCGCGGTGTGGTGCCGGCCTGCCGCAGCCTGGATTGCGTTTCTGTCTTTGCAGCGTGTCTTGAAGATGCCTGGGCGGGCTTTAGGGCCTTGGCTGGGGAGGATCGCGCTGATCCCTTCAGCCGCCCGATCATTTGGCAGGAACCCGGGGCAGTGCCCGCGCGCATCGCGGTACCGCGCGCGGCTGATACGCATTTGGATGACGCAGCAGGGCGCGCGGCCTGGGCGGCGGCGCTGGCACTGCTGCCTAAGGCGCAGGAAGCAGCGATTACCGACATGCTCGATGCTGCGAAGTTGCTTTACGAAGGCCCATGGGTTGCCGAACGCGCGGCGGCTTTTGGCGATTTCGCGCGCGCCCATCCCGGCGCGCTGCATCCGGTGACGCAGAAGATCATTGATGGCGCCAGCGGCTTCAGCGCCGTGGATGCCTTTCGCGGCATGTATAAGCTTGCTGAGTATCGCCGTGTGGCTGAGGATTTCTTCGCCGCGCATGATGTGTTGGTGGTGCCGTCCGTGCCCTGTTTCCCAACCCTGGCAGCACTGGCGGCGGATGCTTTTGGGCCCAATGCGCGGCTTGGGGTCTATACCAATTTCGTGAACCTGCTCGATCTGGCCGCCCTTGCGGTGCCGGGTCCGAAGCGCCCGGATGGCTTGCCCGCAGGCATCACCCTGATTGGCCCGCGCGGCAGCGATGCAGCGCTGATGGCGCTTGGCTTGGAATTCACACGCCGACAGGCAGCAGCAGAAAAGGCAGTGGCCGCATGATCGAAATCGTTGTCGTCGGCGCGCATCTTTCGGGCCTGCCGCTGAACCATGAATTGGTGTCAGAAGGCGGTATGCTGCGCCGCGCAGCACAAACCGAGCCCTGCTACCGGCTTTATGCGCTGGCGGGTGGCCCGCCGCGTCGGCCTGGACTGTTGCGTGTTGCAACCGGTGCAGGTGCCGCGATTGCGACCGAGGTCTGGGCTTTGCCCGATGATGGCTTTGGCCGCTTTGTGTCCCGCATTCCGGCACCGCTTGGCATTGGCACGTTGCTTTTGGCCGATGGCAGTCGTCCCAAGGGTTTTCTGGTGGAACCGGAAGGCTTGCAGGGCGCTGAGGAAATTACCCATTTTGGTGGATGGCGCGCCTTTCTCGCCAGCATCGCAACCCCCGCTTGAGGCTTCAACAAAGGAGAATTCATGATGCAACGTCGTCATCTTCTGGGTGCTATCGCGCTCGCACCCCTCGCAGCCCCTTCCATTGCGCGCGCACAAGCTGCGCGTACGGTGAAAATGGGCTCGCTCCGTCTGATCCATTCAATGACACCGCATTTCTATCAGCGCTTCGCGCCGGCGGGTCTGACGATTGAAATCATTACTTTTGACAGCCCGACCGATGGCAAGAATGCGGTGGTAACGCGCAGCGTTGATTTCGGGGGCTTCGGCATTGCCGCGGCCACACTTGGTGCTGCGGCAGGTGAGCCCGTTGTGGTGGTTGGCGCCTTCTGCAATCGCGGCATGGGCGTGGTTGCCAAGGCCGGGTCTGGCATTCGTGACATTGCCGGGCTGCGCGGCAAGCGCATTGGCATTTGGCCGGGTTCCACCCAGGAAGTATTCATTCTGGAACGGCTTCGCCAGAACGGCATGACAGTGCGCGATATCACCAGCGTACGCGTGCCCTTTGGCGAAATGCACGTCATGCTTTCCCGCGGTGATATTGATGCCTATGTGGGTGCCGAACCTGGCCCCGGGCTTTCGCTTTCTTCCGGTGTCGGTGAATTGGTGGAATTCCCCTACGGCACTGCGATGGGTGGCCTGAATATGATCTTTGCCACGTCTGAGGCGATGATCGCGCAAGACCCTGCCCTGGTGCGGACCATGCTCGGCATTCACCGCCGCGCCAGCGACTACATGATGGCGAATAAGGCCGAAGTGGCGGAAGCGACCGTGCGCATCCTGGGCGCGCAGCGCGCTGCCGTGGACCGCGCCTTGGCCGAAAACAATGTCGAATACACCTGGAAGCTTGACGATACGGTGATGACGCAGGCGCGTGCCTATGCCCAGCAGATGCTGGAAATGCGCCAAATCCGCGCCTTGCCGAATTTCGACAAATTCCTGAACCCGCGCTTCTCAAACGAAGTCGCGACTTCCTGAAGGTTGGATTGATGAGCGCGAGTGTAGCCGCCGAAGGATCGGCGGGAGAGAAGAAGTCTCGGCCAGGGGGAATGCTCTGGCCGCGGCTGAAAACTGTTCTGATCGCGCTGGTGGTGCCACTCGCCCTGCTATTGGCCTGGCATTTGGCGGTGAAGGCGGGGATGACGCGGCTTATCCCCTCCCCCGCTGATGTTGCTGAATATATGGTGGATTTCGCGGTTGGCGGCATTTGGGATGATGCGTTTTCCGCGACGCTTCATATCCACCTTTTTGCTTCCATGACGCGGGTTTATGGTGGCTTCGCACTCGCCGCCCTGGCTGCGGTGCCGCTTGGGCTGCTGATCGGGCGCAATGAAAAGGTGCGCGCGCTGCTTGACCCATTTCTGCAATTGATGCGCCCGATTCCCGTGACGGCCTGGCTGCCGCTTTCCATGATCCTATTCGGGCTTGGCCCGCGTTCGGCCTTCTTCCTCGTGTTTCTGGGCGCCTTTTATCCCATTCTACTGAATACGGTGTTTGGCGTGCGGAGCGTGGATAAGCGCCTGTTTGAGGCGGCATCCATGCTCGGTTGTTCTGGTTCCGCGCAATTCTTTCGCGTGGTGCTTCCGGCATCTTTGCCTTCCATTTTCACCGGGCTTCGGTTGGGCCTGGGCCTTGCCTGGTTTGTGATTGTGGTGGGGGAGATGACCGGCGTGCCGCAAGGGCTTGGTGCTGTGATCATGGATGGCCGCACGCTGTCGCGCACTGAATTGGTGATTTGCGGCATGATCGTGATTGGCATTGCCGGCTTTATTTCTGACCGAATCATTGTCGCTTTGATGAACCGTCTGCTGCGTTGGAGCCCTTCACACCATGGCTGAGCTTCCCATTCTTGATCTGCGCAATGTCGGCAAGGTTTATGAACTCAATGACCAGCGCATTGAGGCTTTGCGCGATGCCAATCTTATTGTGGAGAAAGGCGAATTCGTTTGCCTGATCGGCGCTTCTGGCTGCGGCAAATCCACCTTGCTGCGCATTGTCGCGGGCTTTGAGCCACCGAGTGCCGGTGAGGCGCTGATGTGGTCCAAGCCCATCGCGGGTCCCGCACCGGATCGTGGCATGGTATTTCAAGATTACGGGCTGTTTCCCTGGCTTTCTGTGCGGAAGAACATAGGCTTTGGTCCGGCGTCCCGTGGGCTACCCAAGGCTGAACTGCGCGCATTGGTGGATCGTTTCGTGGATATGGTGGGGTTGGCGCGCTTTGCCGATGCCTATCCGCATCAGCTCTCGGGCGGCATGAAGCAACGTGTGGCGATTGCGCGCGTCCTGGCCAATGATGCCGAAATGGTGCTGATGGATGAACCCTTCGGCGCGCTGGATGCCATGACGCGCGAACGCTTACAGGATGAATTGCTGGATATCTGGCAACGCACCAAGCTCACCGTGCTTTTCGTGACCCATTCGATTGAGGAGGCGATTTTCCTCGCGGATCGTGTGGTGGTGATGGAACCAGGCCCGGGGCGGATCGCGAGTGAACATCGCATCGAATTACCGCGGCCGCGCGATGTTTCCTCACCGGAATTCAATGTGGTGCGACGTGATCTTTCGGCGCGGCTGCATAGTCATCACGGGAAGAAGGCGGCATGACGACGCCCGTTCAACGGTTGCGCTATACGGCGCCCGCGGATCGGCCCAAGCATTCCCTGCCCGGTGGGCAGAAGCTGATCCTGTGGCCGGTTGTAAATATCGAGAATTGGCTGATCGAAAACCCCATGCCGCGCCAAGTGCTGGTGGCGCCGACGGCTGCGGTCTTGCAGCCCGATTTGCCGAATTGGGCTTGGCATGAATATGGGATGCGCGTTGGCTTTTGGCGCTTTCTGGAGATGTTCGAAAAGCATGGCATGCGCCCAACACTTTCCATCAATGGCAGTGTGATTGAGGCTTATCCGCGTGTAGCGGCGGCGGCGCGCGATGCTGGTTGGGAATTCATGGGACATGGCTGGGTGCA
>JBILPX010000093.1:0-9861 GCA_044373565.1 Roseomonas sp. | reverse complement strand
CGCATAAAATGCCCGATCAACGTGAGGCGATTGCGCGCACCGTG
Organism: Roseomonas sp.; assembly: GCA_044373565.1. GTDB lineage: Bacteria > Pseudomonadota > Alphaproteobacteria > Acetobacterales > Acetobacteraceae > Neoroseomonas. The sequence continues at coordinate 9,817 of JBILPX010000093.1, read as the reverse complement.
AAGACCATCACCGATTTCACGGGCCGTCCCTGCCGTGGCTGGCTTGGGCCGGGGCTGACCGAGACATTGGAGACGCCCGATCTGCTGGCCGAGGCCGGCATCACCTGGCTTGGCGATTTTGTGGTGGATGATCTGCCGGCACGTGTCGCGACCGCGCAGGGGGATCTCCTGTCCCTGCCCTATTCGGTGGAGCTTAACGACATCCCCGTGGTGATGATCCAGCACCATGATGAGGAAGAATTGCCCCGCCGCGCCCGGCTGCACGCCAAGCGCCTGATTGCGGAGGCTGAGGCTTCTGCCGGCGTGAAGATCATGTCAATTGCGATCCACCCCTATATCTCGGCCGTGCCGCATCGGATTGACGCGCTGGCGGCCGCCTTCGCGGAATTGGCGGCTGATCCGCGCGTGATCTGCATGCAAGGCGATGAGATTGCCGCCTGGTATCGGGCGAGTGGGGATGGGGCATAGGCGGTCCAGATTTTACCCTGACGAATTAACCTTTTCATCGCCACCGGGTTCGGGTTAGCTTTCCCCTAATGGGCCTTGAAGCCATCCTAGCCGGTCGGAATGGTCAGGTACGACCTCTGCTTGGCTGAAAGCTTCAGGACCTGCGGATACGCAAGAAGAACCGGAGGCAGCAGTGGCGAAACTCAACGTAAATGGCCGTGTGGTCGATATCCAAATTGAAGAAGACACACCGCTGCTTTGGGTGTTGCGCGAACAGCTTGGGCTGACAGGCACGAAATATGGCTGCGGGATCGCGCAATGCGGTTCCTGCACCGTGCACGTGGATGGTGCTGCGATGCGCGCCTGTGCCATGCCGGTTTCCGCCTTCAATGAAGGCCAGAAGATCGTCACCATTGAAGGGCTTTCGCCCGATAGCAGCCACCCCATTCAGCAGGCTTGGCTTGCTTTGGATGTGCCGCAATGCGGCTTCTGCCAACCCGGCATGATCATGGCGGCCAGCGCCTTGCTGGCGGCCAATCCGAAGCCGACCGAGGCGCAAATCCGCGAGGAAATGACGAATATCTGCCGCTGCGGTACCTATAATCGCGTTCTTGCCGGCATCCAGCGCGCCGCTGGCATCAGCACAAGCGGTTGAGGGGGAACAGCATCATGAATGCCATCACACATCCTTCCCGCCGCGGCTTGCTGGCGACGGTTTCTTCCGCCCTTGGCGCCTTCACCTTTGGCTTTCATGCGCCACTGGTGAAATCCGCCGCTGCGCAAGGCAGCAATGCCGTGCCGGAGATCAATGTCTGGGTCGTGGTGCGGCCCGATGACACGGTCGTGATCCGCATCGCGCGTTCAGAAATGGGACAGGGCACGCTCACGGGCCTCGCGCAATTGGTGGCCGAGGAATTGGAATGCGATTGGTCCAAGGTGACCACGGAATATCCAACGCCGGGCCAGAACCTCGCGCGTAATCGCGCCTGGGGGAATATGTCCACGGGCGGCAGCCGCGGTATTCGCGACAGCCATGATTATGTGCGCAAAGGCGGTGCGGCAGCGCGCATGATGCTGGTGCAGGCGGCGGCCAATGGCTGGGGCGTGCCGGCGGGTGAATGCAGCGCGGCCAATAGCATCATCACCCATGGCCCAAGCGGGCGCAGCACCAGCTTTGGCAAGGTGGCGGAAGCGGCAGCGCGGCTGACACCGCCCACGGATATTCCGCTGAAGGACCCAAGGATTTGGAAACTCGTCGGTAAATCCATCCCCCGCCTGGATACGGCGCAAAAGCTCAATGGCAGCCAAGTTTACGGCATGGATCTGCGCCTGCCAGGCATGCTGAATGCGGCGATCCATGCCTGCCCTGTATTCGGCGGCAAGATCGGCGCGATTGACAGCAAGGCGGCGGAAGCCATGCCCGGCGTCAAGCATGTGTTGCGCGTTGGCGACAATGCCGTGGCGGTGGTCGCCGATACCTGGTGGCGCGCCAAGACCGCACTGGATGCGGTGAAGATCACCTGGGATGAGGGGCAGCATGCCAATGCATCTTCTGCTGCCTTTGCCGAGGTGATGAAGGCCGGGCTGGATGCGCCTGAAGCCGCGATTGGCAATCGCAACGGTGATGCGCGCGCTGCCTTGGCGGGCGCCGCCAAGCGCGTTGAAGCGGTTTATGGCTATCCGCATCAGAACCACGCCTGCATGGAGACGATGAACGCGACCGCGCTTTGGACGCCGGAGCGCTGCGAAGTCTGGACCCCAACACAGAATGGCGAAGCGGCCCTGGCCGCAACGGCCGAAGCGGCGGGCCTGCCGCCCGCGCGGTGTGAAGTGCATAAGATACATCTGGGCGGTGGCTTTGGGCGCCGCGGCGCGGTGCATGATTGGGTGCGCCAAGCGGTCGCCATCGCAAAGCAAATCCCAGGCACGCCGATCAAGATGATTTGGTCGCGTGAGGAGGATATGCTGCAGGGCCGCTTCCACCCTGTGACCATGTGCAAGCTGCAAGGTGGCTTGGACGCGCAGGGCAATCTGACTGGCCTTCACATGCGCATTTCCGGCCAATCCATTGTGGCCGGTATTTTCCCACAGAATATCCGGGATGGCCGCGACCCCGTGGTGTTCCAGGGGCTCAATGCTAGCGGCGGAGAAGCCGATATCGGCTACAGCATTCCGAACCTGCTTATTGATCACGCCATGCGCAACCCGCATGTGCCGCCAGGCTTTTGGCGCGGGGTGAACCTGAACCAAAACGCGATTTATCTGGAATGCTTCATGGATGAATTAGCCCATGCGGCAGGCAAGGACCCCTTGGCATTTCGCCGCGCGCTGATGGGCAATCATCCGCGCCATTTGGCCGTGCTGAATGCGGTGGCGGAAAAGGTGAGTTGGGGCAGCCCTACCGCGCCGGTAAATGGGCAGGCGGTTTTCCGGGGCCTGGCGCAGACCCATGGTTTTGGCAGCTATGTCGCGGCTTGTGCGGAGGTTTCTGTCAGCGACAAGGGCGAGCTTAAGGTTCATCGCATCGTGGCCGCGACGGATTGCGGCCATGCGGTCAATCCGCAGCAGATCGCGATGCAGGTGGAAGGGTCCTTCGTTTATGGGCTCTCGGCAGCGCTGCATAGCGAATGCACCGTGAAGAATGGCAGGATCGAGCAGGAGAATTTCGATACCTACCAAGTACTGCGGATGGATGAGATGCCGAAGGTTGAAACCATTATCCTTCAATCCGGCGGCTTCTGGGGCGGTGTGGGTGAACCCACCATCGCAGTCGCCGCGCCTGCGGTGCTGAATGCGATCTTTGCTGCGACTGGCAAGCGGGTGCGGCAATTGCCGCTGAAGCATGCTGACCTCAGGCGGGCGTGAGGGCAGCGCGGTTTCTGGCAAGCCTGCTGCTGGCCATGGCTGTTCCGGCCATGGCCTTGGCTGATGCAGCGATGGTGGCAGGTGATGCGGTGGCGCAATCGCTCACGGGTAGTGCGGGTGATGCCGCGCGCGGACGTGCCATCATCATTGATCGGCAGAAGGGTTTTTGCCTGCTTTGCCATAGCGGGCCTTTCAGCGAAGAACCCTTGCAAGGCAATCTGGCGCCGAGCCTGGAAGGCGCCGGCAGCCGCTGGAATGAAGGCCAGTTACGGCTACGTCTGATGGACAATAAGCGGATCAATGCGGAGAGCATCATGCCGGCCTACCATCGCATCGAAGGCTTGAATCGCGTTGGGCATGTTTGGCGTGACAGGCCAATTCTGAACACGGCGGAGATTGAAGATGTGCTGGCCTTTCTGATGGGGTTGAAAGCGGAGAAGGCACCATGAAACTCTCACGCCGTATTCTGCTGGCCGCGCCCGGGGCGCTGCTGCTGCCGGCGCCAACGCGTGCGGATCAGCAGCGGCTCGCGGCAGCCTTGCGGGATTTCACAGGCGGCCAGCCGATGCGCGAAGGCCGTGTGCGGCTTGATGTCTCGCCCCTGGTTGAGAATGGCAATGCGGTGCCGATTTCGGTGATGGTGGAAACACCCATGACCGCCGCGGATCATGTGCGCCGTATTGGCGTTTTCAATGAACGCAATCCGCAGCCCAATGTGATTACCGCGCAATTCGGGCCAAGATCGGGGCGCGCTTTTCTTGCCACGCATATTCGCCTGGCTACGTCTCAGGCTTTGGTGGCGGTTGCGGAAATGAATGATGGCAGTTTTTGGTCACAGCGTGTTGAGGTGATTGTCACCTTGGCCGCCTGCATTGAGGGCTGAGCCATGGCGCGCGTGTTGCTGCGGGTACCGACAATGACGGAAAAGGGCTCTGTCATCGAAATCCGTGCCTTGATCCAGCATGTGATGGAAACCGGCTATCGCCCGAATGCCGAAGGCGTCTTGCAGGCGCGCGACATCATCTGGACATTCACCTGCCGCTATGATGGAGAAGTTGTTTTCAACGCGACCTTCTCCCCTGCCATCGCGGCCAATCCCTTTATCGCTTTCACCACCATCGCGACGCAATCAGGCCCCGTAAGCTTCACCTGGGAAGGTGATAATGGCTTCACGCAAACTGAAACGCGCCATATCACTGTGACATGAAGCGCATCGCGCTGGCGCTTTTCGCCTGCTGTTCAATAGCCTCGGCTGACGAAAGGCGTTCCGGCCTTTTGGATATGCGCCCGGAAGCGCAAGCGATGCAGCGCGATGACAGCATGAACCCTGGCATGCTGTGGGTGCTGGATGGGGAGGCGCTGTGGAACCGCAAGCCTGCACCTGCCATGCGATCCTGTGCCGATTGCCATGGTGATGCCACCAACAGCATGCGCGGTGTGGCGGCGCGTTATCCGGCGCTTGAAGCAGCAAGCGGTGCCGCGTTTGATCTTTCGGGGCGCATCATACAATGCCGGGAAGCGCGCCAGGCCGGCCCGCCCTTGGCGCGCGAAAGCCATGATCTGCTGGCGCTGAGTAGTTTTGTTGCGCATCAATCGCGCGGTCTTCCGATTGCGCCACCAGAGGATACGGGCATGCGTGCTGTCCGCGCGCTGGGGCAGCGCATTTATATGACGCGGATGGGACAGCTCGATCTATCCTGTGCGCAATGCCACGATGATCATGCTGGGCGCAGGCTGGCCGGCAGTTCCATTCCTCAAGCCCATCCAACAGGTTATCCGATCTATCGCCTGGAATGGCAGGCGTTGGGGTCTTTGCAGCGGCGCTTGCGCGGGTGCATGGTTGGCGTGCGCGCTGAGCCCTTTGCTTATGGGTCGGCGGAATTCATCGCCATTGAAGCCTATTTGATGGAAAGGGCGCGCGGGATGGAAGTTGAGACACCCGCGATCAGGCCGTGAAGCGCTTTTTCCCAACACTTCACAGCAGAAATCCCCGCACAAGCCCGAACATCCCGGTGCAGAACAGGATTGTCAAAGCCACCTGGCGATAGAGTTGTTCATTCCCAAGGCCCTGGAAGGCGCGCCCGCCCACCCAAGCGCCAAGCACCATGACCGGCAGCAAAATGGCGGCGCGGATCAATGCCGTAATGCCCGCGACCCCTGAGGCCATGACAATCGCAATCAGCAGAAATTGCGTCAGAAAATAATAGGTAACGATATTGGCACGGTTCACCTGCGGCGGATCATTGCCCGAAAGCAAATACAGCAGCACGGGCGGTCCGCCGACGCTGGTGGTGGCCATCATGGCGCCGGAAACAGCACCAACCAGGATGGTGGCGGGCGGCGTTCTCGGCCCCTTGTAGCGCCAGCCGGTCCACATGATGACCACGAAAAACACGATCACTGCTGAAACCGCCGTGATGATCGCGTTCTTGTCCACATTCGCCAGCAGCCAGACACCCAGCGGCATGGCGGCGCAGGCGGCGATGCTCATCGGCGTCAGAAGCTTCCAATCTGCGTGCTGGCGCACTTGCGGAAAAAGCTGGAAGGAGACGATGAGTTCAATAGCAACCACCGTCACAACCATATCGGCCGACCCGAACAGCATGGCGAAGATTGGCGCCATCAACATTGCCGAACCAAAACCGGCAAAGCCGCGCATGAGGCCCGCAAGCAACGTCACGCCCAGCGCAGCCCATATATTGATCCCGTCAAAAATTAGCGCGAGATGGGCAAGGATGTCTGGCACAGGGGGAGCTTAGAGCATTTTCAAGCCAAGTGGAATCACTTGGCGACTCGGAAAATGCGACCAAGCCGAGCATTTTCAAGCCAAGTGGAATCACTTGGCGACTCGGAAAATGCGACCAAGCCGAGCATTTTCAAGCCAAGTGGAAACACTTGGCGGCTCGGAAAATGCGAGCAAACCAAGCATTTTCAAGCCAAGTGGAATCACTTGGCGGCTCGGAAAATGCGACCAAACCGAGCCGTTTTTGGTTGAAGCGCGCCCTGGTGGATTCGAACCACCGACCCACAGCTTAGAAGGCTGTTGCTCTATCCTACTGAGCTAAGGGCGCCCAGAAATCGCACGGTCAGTGAGACCAATTCTCATGCCGGCCGAATTTGAAATTGTCAGCATAGACCTTGGGCTTGATGGCGCCGGCGGCCTTGGCAGGCGCTTCCGCCTCATACCGCAGGCCCTGGGCTTCCGCATAGGCGATAGCCTGTTCACGTGCCTCGAAGTGCAGCGTGACCTGCTTCGCTGTGTCGGCCGAGCCATACCAGCCCACTAATTGGTCGGCGCGCTGCGCTTCGCTCGGCACGAAGCTCAGCACCCATCCCGCCTTTCCGGCGCGGCCGGATTGCATGGCTGATTTCGTCTGCTGGTAGATGCGCGCAAAGCCCTGGGTTTCAGACATTGGGGTACCTCCTCCTCAGGGCCTTCTTGTCCAACATTCGGCGCCGAATCTCAAGCGAAAGGCGTAAGGCTTTTCCAACCAAGCGAAGTGACCCTAAGCTTTGACAATCACCGCCCAGTTAAGGAACCCCGCCATGCTGCCCAGCCAACGCGATGCCTTCGATATCCCGCGGGATGTCTGCTACCTGAACGCGGCCTCCTGGAGCCCCCTACCCCGCGCTGTCCAGGCCGCCGGGCATGAAGGCGTGGATCGCAAGGCGCGCCCTTGGGCGGTGGACCCGGGCCTGGCGCGGGCGCAGCATGAACGGACGCGCTCGGCTGCTGCGGCGCTGATTGGCGCGGCAGCGGATGATGTGGCGCTGATCCCATCTGTTTCCTATGGCGTCGCGGTAGCGGGCAAGATTTTCGCGCCGGCAGCCGGCACGCGCGTGCTGCTGATCGAAGATGATCATTCGTCACCGGTGCTGGAATGGATGACGCGCGCGACGGCCCAGGGTTTTGCGGTGGAGGTGGTGCGCCGCCCCGGCAATGGCGATTGGACATCGGCGGTGCTGGAAGCGATTGCGCGGTCCGGGGCAGCGCCGGTGTCGCTTGCCTCAATCTCCTCAGTGCATTGGGCCGATGGCGGCGTGATTGATATCGCGGCCATCGCGCCGGCCTTGCGCGCACGCGGCGCGGCTTTGCTGGTGGATGCGACCCATGGCGCGGGCGTCACGCCGCTGAATATGGCCGAACTCGACCCTGATTTCCTGATTTTCCCGACATACAAATGGGTGCTCGGCCCCTATGGGCGAGCTTTCATGTATATCGCCAAGCGCCGGCAGGAAGGCGTGCCGCTGGAACAAACCGGCTTTGGCCGCCGCGCCATCGCTTCCGAAGTTGCGCCCTATATGAAGGATACTGCCTTCGCCCCCACGGCACGGCGCTTTGATATGGGGGAACGGGACCACTTCATTTCATTGGAAATGGCGGCAGTGGGCATGGAGATGATGGCTGAATGGGGCCCGGGGGCGATTAGCGAAAGGCTTGGCGCTTTGACGGATCGGCTGGCGGAGGGCCTCGCCGCCCAAGGCGCGGTGCTGACCGAAAAGCGCTTTCGCGTCCCGCATATCCTGAGCATCGCCTTCCCAGGCGGCATGCCGGAAGGGCTTGTTGAAAAACTGTCGGCAGCCGGCGCGCATGTGGCACCCCGGCTTGGGCGGGTCCGCATCAGCCCGCATGTCTATAATGATGAGGCGGATATTGATCGTTTCCTGGATATTTGGAGCAAGGTCACGCAATAACATAATCGGCGGGATCAAGGTTTTCCGTCATGCGCCGATAATCCACCAGGCGGAAGGGTGAATTGGTGACCACCCTGCCCGCCTTGTTCTTGTACCAACTGCCAACGCCTGGATGCGTCCAGACCATGCGTTCATGCGTCGCGTCCAGGAATTCATTATAGGCATCGCAGCGATCTTCGCGGATTTCGATGCTGCGCGCGCCGCTTTCCACCACTTCGCGAATGGCCTGCATGATGTAGCGCACCTGGCATTCCGAATGGAACATGGCACTTCCACCATGGGCGAGATTCGTCCCCGGCCCATAGAGCATAAAGAAATTCGGGAAGCGCGGCACGGTGATGCCCAGGAAGGCGCGCGGATCATCCTCGCCCCAAACTTCCCGCACCGAAACACCGTCGCGGCCGAAAATCTCGAAGGACCCAAGCGCCTTGGCACCATCAAAACCCGTCGCCATGATGATGACATCGGCAGGGTGATGACGGCCATCCTTGGTCTCCACACCATCCTTGGTAATGCGCGTAATGGGTGTGGTGACCAGCTCCACATTCGGCGCGGTCAGCATTTTGTACCAGCCATTATCGCGCAGCATGCGCTTGCCATAGGGCGGATAGGGCGGCACGACTTTCTCAAGCAAATCCGTCCGATTGCCGATCTGCGTCTTGATATAGCCGATGACATCCTCACGCAGCTTCTGATTGCTGGCATTGAGCGATTGCGCGGGCTGATCCCAATTCGGGTCTTTATGCAGTGATGCATGCATGCCATCGGCGGAGGCCCATAAAAGCTGGAAGCGATACCATTTGGCGTAGAAGGGGATGTGCTTCAGCGCGGCCTTCTTCGCTTCCGTCACCACCGCATGGTAATTGGCGTTATAGACTGCCCAATGCGCCTGGCGCTGGAAAATAGTGAAATGGCCAAGCTTGGGCGCGATGGAAGGCCCGGCCTGCATGCCAGATGCGCCGGTGCCAATCATCGCCACGCGCTTGCCATCAAGGGCGACGCTGTGATCCCAGCGCGCCGTATGAAATAGCGGGCCGGCGAAATCCGCCACACCTGGAATGGGCGGAATCACCGGGCGGCTGATGGTGCCAACGGCGCCCACCAGCGCTTCAAATTCATGGGTTTCTTCGCGCCCATCGGCATTGCGAGTCGTCACACGCCACAGCGTGGCCGCTTCATCATAATGCGCTTCAACCACGCTGGTATTAAGGTGCAGATGGCGCCGCAGACCGTATTTATCCGCGATGCCTTCCAGATATTTCCAAAGCTGATCGCGCTTGGAAAAATGCTCTGGCCAATCATGATTGGGTTCGAAGGACAAGGAATAGAAATGATTGGGCGTATCCACACCGCAACCCGGATAGTCGTTTTCATACCAGGTGCCACCGACCGCATCGTTCTTCTCGAAAATCGTGAATGGCAGACCTGCTTCCTGTAATTTGATGGCCATGAGAAGCCCGGACACGCCAGCGCCAATAATGCCGGTGCGGAACGCCGCGCGGCGCGCTTCGGGCACATCGCGGCGCCACTGCACGGTTTTCGGGTCCGGCGCATCCACCACGGTTTCTTCGCGGATCAGCGGCAGATATTCCGGCGGAACCTCGGCTCCCACGCCGACAGAAAGCATACGATGCAGCAGATGGGCAGGTGGCTCGGCGGGCAACGGGCGCCCGCTTTGTGCGTAATCCAGCAGCACTTCTCGCAGGCGCGCACGCAATTCGGTGCGCAAGCCCTCTGGCGCGGCTTCATGAAAATTCCAAGGGCCTTTGATATGGGGGGCCAGGCGATCAAGCCATTCCGCCTCTCCGGT
>JBILPX010000277.1:0-4617 GCA_044373565.1 Roseomonas sp. | reverse complement strand
GTGAGCGGCGGGCCAAAGGGTGCTGAGACCGGCAAGCTCGCCATCTGGGTCGGCGGCGACAAGGAAGTTTTCGATAAATACAAGAAAGTGCTGGACGCCTTTGGTGACCAGGCCGCCTATATCGGCCCGATCGGCACCGCGACTGTTGCGAAGCTTGTCCACAACATGGCGGGTTATGCGATTCAAACCGCCATGGCCGAAGTGTTTTCGATGGGGGTAAAGGCGGGGATGGACCCGCTTGATCTCTGGAAGGCCGTGCGCCAGGGCGCGCTTGGGCGCAAGCGCACTTTTGATCGCATCACGGATCAATTCCTGGTAGATAAATATGACCCGCCCGCCTTCGCGCTGAAGCTGGCGCATAAGGATGTGACGCTGGCGGTGACCATGGGCCGCGAATTGAATGTGCCGATGCGCTTCTGCAATTTGGCACTGGAAGAAATGAATGAGGCGCTGAATCGCGGTTGGGAAAACCTCGATAGCCGCGTGCCGATGAAGCTTCAATTGGAACGTGCGGGTGTTCAGATCAAATGCGATCCGGCAGCCGTGCAGGCCGTGCTGGATGCGGATAAGGCGAAGTAACATCCGATGACCTTGCTGATGCAACAGCCGGGGCGGATTGGGCCGCTCCGGATGAAAAACCGGCTCATCATGGCGCCGATGGGTACGAATTTCAGCACCAGCGATGGGATTTCGACCGAGCGTGACCGCGCCTATTACGAAGAACGCGCAAAAGGCGGTGTCGCCGCCATCGTGACGGAAGCGATGGCGGTGAGTGCCGGTGGGCGCGCGCATAATAACTCGCTCTGGATTTATCATGATCGCTTCATCCCCGGCCTGGCGCGGCTGGTGGAAGGGATCAAGCGGCATGATTGCGTGACGGTTGGGCAGATTAATCACCGCGGCGCGCTGTTGCGCCGGATCGTATTGAATATGGAACCCGTGGGGCCTTCGCCCTGGCGCAATCCGAATACGGGTGATGAGGTGCGGCCGCTGGAACAGGCGGAGCTTACCGAAATCCAGAAGGATTTCGTAACCGCCGCGCGGCGGCTGTGGCAGGCCGGTTATGATGCGGTGGAATTACACGCCGCCAATGGTTATTTGTTTCATCAATTCCTGACGCCGCGGATAAATAAGCGCAGCGACCGTTACGGCGGCTCGCTGGAAAATCGCGCGCGGTTGCTGTTGGAAACGGTGCATCGGCTGCGCGATGCGCTGCCGGATTTCCCGCTTTGGGTACGGATTTCCTGCACCGAATATTGCGATGATGGCTACCCGGTTGAGGAAATGGTCGAACTCGCGAAGTTATTGGAAGCGGCGGGGGTTACGGCGCTTGATCTTTCGGGCGGCACGAATGAAAGCCCGGCTTTGTCGCGCTTTTGCATTCAGCCGCCTTCCATGCCGCGCCGTACGCTGGAACCCCATGCCAGGCCGATCACGGATGCGGTTTCCATTCCGACTATTATCGCCGGGCGCATCCTTTCGCCAGAAGATGCGGAAGCAGTGCTGGCCTCTGGTGCGGCGGATTATGTCTCGTTGGGCCGTGCGCTGACGGCTGATGCGCATTGGCCACGCAAGGCGTTTGGCGAAAGCAAGGTTGCCATACGTGGCTGCATTTCCTGCAATGTCTGTTTTGAGCGTCTGACTCTGGAACGCGATGTCGCCTGCGTGGTGAACCCCATGCTGGGCACGGAATTGGAAGCGCCAGAATTCATTGATGGGCCTTTCGCGCCGGCGCCCCTGAAGCAACGCGTGCTGATTTTGGGCGCAGGATTGGCGGGGGCCGAAGTGGCACGCCTAGCGGCGGCGCGCGGGCATCACGTGGAAATCTGGGAAAAAGCAGCGCGTGCCGGTGGGCAGGTTCACTTGGCTGTGGCGGCACCGGATAAGGAAGAGGTGCGCCCTGCCTGGTCCTGGCGTTGGGATCAGGTGCAGGCGCTTGGCGTACCGGTGCGTTATGGCGTGACGGCAGGCGCCGATGCCATCAAGGCTTTCGCGCCGCATCATGTCGTGGTGGCCACCGGCGCCAAGCCGCGCCCGTTGACGCTACCTGGTGCCACGCCGCTGCAAGCCTGGGATGTGATTGCCAATCCAGCGCTAGTGCCGGACGGCGCGTGCGTTGCGGTGATTGGTGGTGGTATTGTCGGGTTGGAAGTGGCGGATGTGTTGGTGCAGCGCGGCTGCCGCATCAGCATTCTTGAAGCCCTGCCCGCCATCGCGCCCGCCATGGCGCGCAATAACCGCACCGATCTGATGATCCGCCTGCGCGAAGTTGGCACCAGCTTTCATACCAAGGTGCGCGATGCGCGGCTGGTGGGTGACGTGCTGCATTACACCGAGGATGGCGCGGCACGAGAAATTGCGGGCGTGACGCATGTGATTGCCGCCATCGGCGCACTGCCCAATCATGATGCGCTGGCAGCGGTGGAAGCTAGCGGCATTCCCTTCACTGTGGTGGGCGATGCCAATCAGCCCGGCGATTTTCTTTCTGTCCTGCGCGATGCCTCGATGGTCGGCCTTGCGCTTGGGATGCAGCCCGTGAAGCAGGAGCATATGGCATGACTGAACCCGAGTATCGCGTCTATGCGCTTCGCTACGCCATGCGGGATGCAAAGCGCACGGAACATTTCATTGGCGGCGATCCGCATGATGCGCCCATGCCAATGGATTACTTTGTTTGGGCGGCGGTGAATGAAGATCGCGCCGTGATCATTGATACAGGCTTTACCGCGGAAGTCGCCGCCAAGCGCAAGCGCAATTACCTCCGCTGTCCGATTGAAAGCCTGAAGCTGATCGGCGTGGACCCTGACAAGGTCGAAGATGTGGTGATTTCCCACCTGCATTATGACCATGTCGGCAGTTTCCATAAATTCGCCAAGGCCAAGTTCCATTTGCAAGAACCGGAAATGCATTATGCAACCGGGCGCTACATGAAATACCCGAAGCTCCGCCATTCCTTCGAAGTTGAGGATGTGGTCGGCATGGTGCGGATGAACTTTGCTGAACGCGTGGTGTTCCATAATGGCGATGCGGAAGTGGCGCCGGGGATTACCGTGCATGCCTGTGGCGGGCATTCCATGGGGCTGCAATGCGTGCGCGTGAATACGGCGCGTGGGCGCGTGGTGCTCGCCTCAGATGTCACGCATTTTTATGAGAATATGGAAGCAGGCCGGCCCTTCAGCACGGCGTTTCATATCGGGGAAATGCTCGAAGGTTTTGATAAGCTGCGTGCGCTTGCGCCTAGCCCGAAGCACATCGTGCCCGGCCACGACCCGGAAGTGATGCGCCGTTATCCCGCCCTGCCTGGGCAGGAAGGCATTGTGGTTGAATTGCACCGCGAACCAACAAAATGAGAAAGGGAGGTTAGCATGATCAACATCACCCGCCGCGCCGCGTTGATTGCCGGGCTTGCCGCGCCGGCCATTGCGCGGGCGCAGGGCTTTCCAACGCGGCCCTTGCGCCTGGTAGTGCCCTTCCCGCCCGCCGGGGCTGCGGATATCACCGCGCGGCTTGTTGCTGAACGTATGGGGCCTTTGCTTGGCCAGACGGTGATTATTGATAACCGACCGGGCGCTGGTGGGAATATCGCTGGTGAGGTGGTGGCACGCAGCGCGCCGGATGGGCATACGCTGTTTCTGGGTGGTGCAACGATCCTGCTGGCCAATAAGTACCTTTACCATAAAGGCATGCCTTTCGATGGTATTCGTGATTTCACGCATATCTCCCGCGTTTCTGTGGGCTCCACGCTGTTTGTCGTGAATGCCAATCGGCCTTGGCGAAGCTTCGAGGAATTCGTGGCAGACGCGAAGCGCCGACCAGGACAGATCAGCGCCGCGTCATCCGGCATCGGCACCATTAGCCATTTGACGATTTCCAAGCTCATGCAATCTGCGGGTATCGAGGTTTCACATGTGCCCTATCGCGGTCTGGCGCCTGGCTTGAATGATCTAATTGCCGGCAATGTGGATATGATTTTTGATGGCATGCCCGCGCTGATGCCGCATGTGCGGGAAGGGCGGCTGCGGGCGCTGGCGGTCGGTAGCCAGAAGCGTCAGCCTCAGGTCGCGGGGCTTGAGAATGTGCGCGGCATGGCGGAACTTATTCCAGGTTCCGATATGGATATGGAATTCTGGTACTGCATTTCCGCCGCCGCCGGCACGCCGGCACCTATTGCGCAGGCTTTGCATCGTGCCACTATTGGAGCAGCGCGGGATCGGGAATATGGCGAAAAGCTGATCCCGCTTGGCTTCACCGCCATTTCGGATGATACGCCGGAAGGCTTCACGGATTATGTGCGCAGCCAAGATCGCGTTTGGCGCGAATTGGTGGAAATATCCGGCGCCAAACTAGATTAACCTTCAACACAGGAGAAAAACGATGCTCTATGAACTTCGCATTTATCACTGCCAGCCCGGGCGCCTGCCCGATCTGATGAAGCGTTTTGACACCATCACGCTGAAGCTTTGGGACAAGCACGGCATTCGCCAGGCGGGTTTCTGGACCACGCTGATTGGCGATTCCAACCATAGCCTGACCTATATGGTGGCGTGGAAGTCACTCGCGGAACGTGAGGAGAAGTGGGCGAAGTTCCAGGCCGATCCTGATTGGATCAAGGCGCGC
>JBILPX010000276.1:0-4632 GCA_044373565.1 Roseomonas sp. | reverse complement strand
TGCCCGCAGCAAAGGCCTGGAGCGCGGTTGTGCCATTGAGTTGCGGCATACCACCTTCGGTGACCATACGCCGCAGGGTACGAAGGCTAGAGAGCCCCTCTGGCCCAGCGAAGCCGACATCCCTTTCATCAGGTGTCAGCATACGTGCGCCATTACTGAACAAAAGTGCGGAGAACATCCAATCATCACCGGGCCATTGGAACCACATGCCTTCAGTGCCATCGCCAAGCGCGCGAATACGCGCCGAAAGGGCAATCACTTCATCCCAGGTCTTTGGGAATGCCGCAGGGTCCGGGTTTGCACCAACGCGACGCAGGAGGTCTGTATTGTAATATGAAATCGCATTGGACGCAGCATAGGCTAAGCCAGACTGCATGCCGCCAAAGTGCCCTAGCGCCAGGATGCCAGGCGTATAGCCATGCGCTGCCGGATCACCTTCCCGTGAGAGAAGTGGCGCAAGGTCTTGCGCGATGCCACGCTCGGCGAAGACTCGAAGCCGGTTGAAACCTTGATAGGAAAGATCGGGCAATTGATTGGTTGCGGCTTGGCGAAGGATAAGCTGGTTACCTTCCTCATAATTTGGTGTGGTGATGAAGCGCACTGCAATGCCGGGCTCGCGCCGCGCAAATTCAGCGGCGATGGCATCATAGCTTTCCTTAAAGATTTGCGGCTGTGCATAATGAATTGTGATTTCAACATTTGCCTGGGCACGCACTTGCGGTGCGGCTAGGGCGGCGGCGCTGACACCCATTAGGGTGCGGCGAGTGAAAGGCTTCATGGCTTCTCTCCGTGTTGGCAGGGTTCAGGTATTACGGGGTAGGAGACGCGTGACTTCGCGCTGCATGTCTTGCACCACCTGCTCCGGCGTCGCGCGGCTCTCAACAAGGCGTTGCAGATTGTCTGAAATTGTTTGGGTGATACGCACACCATTAGCGCCGGGGAACGCATACCAGGCGACGGTGATGGGGAGTTGCCGCATGGCTGCGGCAAAAAGCGGGTTTCTGAGGTAGAATTCGGCAAGCCAGCGTGGATCATCCACGGCAAGCTGATTGCACGGGACATAGCCGGTATTCTGCACCATCAGTGCAGTTCCCTCGGCGCTCGTGGAAAAGCGTAGAAATTTCCAAGCGGCTTCTTGCTTCACTGGGTCACGCGCCAGCAGCATCCCCGCTGACCCACCAACCTGAAGCCGCCCGCGTTCAGCATCAATCACTGGCATGATAGTGGTGGCAAGCTGGAAATTCTGACCCACCGCTTGGATGACATTGCGAAGAAATGCGGTAGATCCGAAGCGGATGGCGATGCGCCCGGCACCAAAGGCCTGCTGCGCCGCAGGCGTGGTTAGGTTTGGCATACGCCCATCGCGAAGGATGCGCTGATAAAGGCGCATGGCAGCAAGGCCTTGGGGGCTCTCCATCAGAAATCGGCGCTCATCGCCGCTCATGTATTGGCCGCCATGGCCGTAAAGCAGCGCTGACCAGGCCCATTCGCCGATGTCATAATAGATAGGGTCAGGCGCATTGGGCAGCCGTGCGATACGTTCAGCTAGTTCGATTATGCTGTCCCAGTTCGTGGATACTGCTTCGGGTTCCACGCCAATCCTGCGAAGCACATCAAGGTTCAAGTAAGTGATCATTGTAGAAACGGCATAGGCAAGCCCTGCTTGCATGCCACCGGCTTGGCCCAGGCCAAGAATCGTTGGACTGTAACCCTGTTCCGCCGCGCTGCCCTCTCGGTGCAAGAAAGGCGTCAAATCTTGGCAAATGCCACGCTCGGCCAGAACACGCAGCCGGTTCAAACCCTGATAGGTCAAATCAGCCTGTGTGCCAGCAACAGCTTGGCGCAAGATCAGCTGCGTGCCCTCATCATAATTGGGCGTGGTCACCCAGTTGATGCGAATACCTGGTTCACGTCGCATGAAGGCAGCTGCAACAGCTTCCTTGGATTCACGAAAGACATGCGGTTGCGAATAATGCACCGTGATCTCAGTCATAGACTGGGCCTTGACGGCGGGCGCGACGAGGGAGCCAAGAGCGAGGCTGGAGACGGCCCTGCGCGTGAAGGGCTGCAGCATGGATTTCATTGTCATTCTCATCCCTTGAGACCGGTCGTAGCAATGCCTTCAACGAAGCGGCGTTGGGCAAAAAGGAAGGCTAAGACGAGTGGTAATGTCATGATCACAGCAGCCGCCATGAGTGCGGCGAAGTCATCCCCTGCCTCGTCTGAACGGAAATAGAGAACACCAAGCGCCGGAGTGGCGCGCGCTTGTCCTTCAATCACAATCAGCGGCCAGAATAGATCGTTCCAATGTGCGACAACGGAGAAAATAGCAAAAGCAGTCGCGGCCGGCCAAGAATTGGGCAGAATGATGCGCCAGACAATTTCAAATTCACCGATACCATCAAGGCGAGCCGCATGAATAAGCTCATCTGGTAACGCGCGAAAAAACTGACGAAATAGAAAAATTGCAAATACAGAAATTGTAAAGGGAAGAATGAGTGCAGCATAAGTGTTAAGAAGGCCAAGCTTGCTGAAGGTGACATAAAGCGGCAGGGCAGGGACGTGTGGCGGAACCAGTAGGCCCAGCATCACTAAGCCAAAAGCAATATCGCGCCCGGGAAAGCGAAGCTTCGCTAATGCATAACCGGCAGGCACAGCAAAAAGAAGTTGGAAGAAGAGAATGCCCGCACAAACTACTATGCCGTTCCAGAGATAATGGAGCACGGGGACCTGTGAAAACACGCGGCTGTAATTTTCTACAGCGTGGAATCGCTCCGGCCATAGGGAAAGACTTGCCCGAAACAATTCATCCAATGGCTTGAGGCTGGCTGAGAGCATCCAGATGTAGGGCATCAGCAACAGCAACCCAACCAAGCCTAAAGCAAGGAGGCGCGGCGTATCTGCAAGAAAAGATCTTTCCCGAGGCTTATCCATAATGCACTCGCTTATCCAGTGCCTTTGTTTGCAACCAGACCAGGCCAAGTACCATGACCAGGAATACCAAGGTTATTGCAGCGGAGTAGCCAAGGCGCAGGAAGGTGAACCCTTCCTTATACATGGTGTGCAGCAAAACCTCGCTCGCCTTATTGGGACCACCCTGTGTTAATACCGCTACCGTATCGAAAACACGAATACTTCGGATCATGGTGATGGTAAGGACAAATAGTGTTGTTGGTCCAAGCAGGGGCCAGGTGACCAAGCGAAACCGGTCCAACCAAGTCTTGGTACCATCAACCTCAGCAGCATGGTAAAGCTCGCGCGGAATTGCTGTGAGGCCCGCGAGAAAAAGTACCATGTTGTAGCCGATGTTTTCCCAAATCCCTATGGCAGACAAGCTAAGTAGCACCCAATCCGAGGAAGACAGCCAATAGGGCGGGGATGAGACGCCAATGGTGCGCAACAATCCATTCAAAGGACCTATTGTTGGGTGCAGCAGGTATTGCCAAGCCGCGGCCATGGCAACTGTCAGTGACACAACGGGCAAAAAGAAAATGGCACGAAAGGTAGCGCGCCCACGTATGCCGCTTTCGATGAGTAAAGCGATACCAAGCCCCAACAAAATTGATAGTGGCGTTACAAAACCAACGTAAATTATTGTATTGCGAAGGGCGACCCCAAAGCCACGATCCTCAAACATCTCAGTGAAATTACCAAGGCCGATCCAGTTCCAGTCAGGCAAGCCTAATTCATAATCCGTAAAAGCCAGTAGGATGGTTGCCACAGTTGGCAGTAGCAACATTACCAAATAAGCAAGGCCTGCTGGGACAGTCAGCATAAGGCCCGCAAGCGCCTCACCAATCGGGGCGCCGCGCGTTACCTTGACGGCACCTAGGCCGACAGCACTAGACAAGTGCCAATTCCTGGGCATGGCCTATATGGCCGCGTGACGGCATGCGCCTGCCGTCAGTGTGAAAAAGCAGGGCACGTTTCGGGTCGAAGGCCAAGAAAATATCATCGCCTGGTGCTGGTCGCGATAGTTCAGGCGGAAGCCGCATCACCAGAGGCTCGCCACTTGAGCTTTGGCGTAGATGCAAAAGGAGACTTTCACCAAGAAATTCGATTCCCTCAACAACGCAGGGGATGCCATTAGGGGAAAGCCGCAAGTCTTCCGGACGAACTGCCAGGATTAGAGAGCCAGGTTCGGCGTACAAGCCTGTTGGTGCATCAGAGACATGAACGCGCCCTGCGCTATCAGCTTGCGCCGAAAGAGTATTGATACGCGGGCTACCGATGAAAGTTGCGACGCGTAGGTCTTGGGGATCATGATAGATGGCTTCCGGCGAAGCTACCTGTAGAATTTTTCCAGCCTGCATGACAGCAACACGATCGGCCATGGTGAGGGCTTCAGATTGGTCGTGTGTAACGTATAGAGTCGCAGCGCCCACGCGACGATGGATTTCCACAATTTCGCGCCTTGTCTGAACGCGAAGGGCCGCATCAAGATTGGAAAGCGGCTCATCCATAAGGAAAGCAGCGGGATGGCGAACAATGGCACGTGCCAACGCAACACGTTGACGCTGACCGCCTGAAAGCTGCCCAGGCCGCCTGTCCAAGAGAGTGCCGAGGCCAAGCGATTCCGCTGCCTGGATTACATCCGTTTCAATTGAGGCGCGCTTGCCTGAAGAACCTGGT
>JBILPX010000275.1:0-4654 GCA_044373565.1 Roseomonas sp. | reverse complement strand
TTCCGAGCCGCCAAGTGCAACCACTTGGCTTGAAAATGCTTGGTTTGGTCGTATTTCCCGGGTCGCCAAGTGATTCCACTTGGCTTGAAAATACTCGGTTTGGCCGTATTTTCCGAGTCGCCAAGTGATTCCACTTGGCTTGAAAATACTCAGCGCTTCTTGCCTCCGGCACGCTCCATGGACGTGATGGACAGTGCAGCCTTGCCGGATGCTTTGGCGATTTCATTGTCCTGATCTTCGATTTCCTTACGCGCAGGCAGGTCACCATCAAGACCACCGAGCAATTCCGCCGGAACCTTGCGGTTGGAACGGCGGCTGCCATCATCATAAAGAACATCAAAAAGCACGAAGCGCGCTTGGGTTCCTGGCTTATTGGCCATGTCAATCTCCTTCAGTCTTCAACGCCGTTTGACCGCGCGACTACGGTGCAAAACGCCTTAAGATTTTTCTTTGGCCGCGTTTTCCGAGCCGCCAAGCGCTTCCGCTTCGCTTGAAAACGCTCCTGCTACAGTGGTCGCGTTTTCCGAGCCGCCAAGCGCTTCCGCTTCGCTTGAAAACGCTCCGGCTTCGTCGTCCATGGGGTCCTCGCCTGATTTGCGCCGTGCTACCGCGTCCTTCAGGGCTTCCAGCTTCGCTTCCTTGCGCGCCTGCTTGGCCCTGTTCACATCCGCACGATTCTGGCCATAATTCGGTTTGCGCGCCATGCCGCTTCCCCACACATGAAAAAGAAACGGGGTGGCACTGAGCCACCCCGTCCCCGATAGATTGCCGATCATTACGGCGCCCGAAAGCGCCGCAACCACGGATCAGATCTTGCGCAGATTGCCGGCAGAGATCTTGCCCTGCTGGCCCTTCTGCAATTCAAAATCAATCTTGTCGCCTTCATTCAGGCCTTGAAGGCCTGAACGCTGGACATCGCTGACATGGACGAATACGTCCTTGCTTCCATCATCGGGTTGGATGAAGCCATAACCCTTGGTGGCGTTGAACCATTTTACAGTGCCGGTTGACATGCTGTTCGCTCCGGTTGAAGAAAAGCCGTCGCGCGGATTCGCGCTACGGGCCGACCATCGCTACAGCCCAACCATGGGTAGGCACGGGAAGCTGGTTTGAGGGTACTTGTCGGACCTTCAAGGGCCGGACCAGAACGCCCAAACCGGACGAGGTGACGGAAGTCATATGGGCCTTTCCCAGGTCAATCGCAAGTTTTTACTTAAAATAAGCAAAAATAACTCGCGCCGCGCTATTCCAGCCCGTTGCGCGCCGCGGTGATCACCACCCCATTCGATTGTCCGCCACGAAAAGTTTCGATCCGGCTCGCATAGCCTTGGGCCACGATCATGCCGGTTGGCACATCAATCGCGATGCGCCCCACCATCGCAATCCGCGCTTCCTGCCCGGTATTGCCAAGCCCGCCCGCCAATTCCACCGCGCATATCGCGACCAGCACTTGCCGCGCGCCAATCCGGGAAAGACCTTCCGGGCGGCAGGTCACCCCGCGCGGGCTATCGGGCACCGGCAGATTGAAAGTGGCGCCGGGCTGGATGCGCCGCGCTGTCAGACTCCAGCTTTCAAAATGCCGCCGCCAGGGACCAAGCGCGCCATCGCGCGCCGCATCGGGCGGTTCATGGGTGAAGCTTGCAATGCCACCATCATCGCGGCGCAGCACTGCAAGCCTTTCGCCGAGCAAAACCTCCGGCGCCAGGCTGATGCGGGTTGCGCGCGCTGTAGCATCGCGTTCCACCGCGGCCACATTCAGGCAATCGCGGCGCGGCGGGCGGTCCAGCCTTTCCCATTGTTCACGGCAGAGTTTCCGCCATGGGCCCCAGGCAGCGCCGCCGACCGAAACCGCCGCCGTCATCGGCGTGATCGGCGCAGTCAGCGGCAAGGGCGGCGCGGCGGTACGCCAATCAGGCGCTTGCGCAAAAGCGCTTGCGCTGAAAATGCTCAGCGCAAGCAGCAGAAGGCGTAGCACCGCCTAAAAATTGCCCGGTGTCGGGATGGCATTGATACCAAGGCTGCGTGCCGTATCTGCCAAAATGTCCCAGGTGGTGCCATCCACCGGAATGCCGCCGGCCAACCGCGCCGCGCGCGTTGCCCTTTCCTTCTCGCCCGCCACCAACACGGGCTGATCCGGATCAGCGGGCGGCGATGCCTTCACATGCGCAATCAATGCAGACATTTCGGAACGGAAGGCGCCCAAATCGCCGAAGCGTGCGGGGTCAATCACAAAGGCAAGCCAGCCATTGACGATGCTGCCATCCTTCGGGTGATGCGGCGCGGCGGTGACGCCGCCAATCAGCGCGCCGGCCAGGATTTCGCACATCAGCGCCAGCCCATAGCCCTTATGCCCACCAAAGGGCAGCAAAGCGCCACGCGGTTGGTCCCGATACAACACGCCCGGATCATTGGTGGGCTGGCCCTTGGCATCCAACAAAGCGCCATCCGGCACTGGCTTGCCGGCATTGAAGGCAACGCGACATTTGCCGAGTGCAATCGCCGCCGTGGCGAAATCCAGGATAAGCGGGTGTTCACCTTCCGCCACCGCCGGCACCGCAACGCAGACCGGGTTGGTGGACATGCGCCCATCGGTCCCGCCAAAGGGCGCCACTGCGCCGGGGCCGGATACGCCATTGACGAAATGGACTGAAATCATCCCAGCCCGCGCCGCCTGTTCGCCGTAGGAACCAATGCGCCCCAGATGATGCACGTTCTTCAACGCCATCACCGCATGGCCATGCTGGCGCGCGGCATTGATCGCCCAATCCATGGTGATGCGCCCAATGCGCTGGCCATAGCCCATCTTGCCGTCAAATACGGCGAGCGATGCGTCTTGCCTCACCGCTTCCGGCATGGCGCCGGCATTGAGCTTGCCAGCACGGAGATTTTCCACATAGCGCACCAGCAGCATGATGCCGTGGCTGTCATGGCCTTGCAGATTAGATTCCAGCAAATGATCCGTGACCATCGCCGCTTCATCTTCTGCACTGCCGCCTGCGCGGATCATGGCATGCACCAGGCTGCGCAAGGCAGCGGGATCAACGCGGAGCATCGGGGCGGCTTTCATGGGCATTCTCCTGAATTTATCGCGGGGCTGAAACTGGCTTGCGCCACGGCACTTCCTTCAGAAAGGCGGCGAGTTCCTCACGCCAGAAGCGCGCCTGGCCGGTGGTGCCATGGCCGGCGGTGTCGGTACTGCCCGGGATCAGCAGCAGCCGCGCATTCGGGATGCGCGCCATGGCCGCTGCCATCAGCCCGGTTTCATGCGGGTTGCGTTCATCATCGGCAGAATTGATGGCGAGCACCCGCGCCTTGATCCGCCCGAGCAGCGGTTCCGTGTCAAAATCCCGAGATGCCTCATACATATAGATAAGGTCATTGGCATCCGCTGCCGCGGGCTGGGTCAGGCGCTGATCCAAGATGGCATCCGCCGCCGCGCGGGTGGGTGCCGCCTTTTGCAAAGCCTGAGACCCGCCATTGGTCGCGATATTGAAGGACAGAAAGGCGAGCGAAAGGGAAGCCGGCTGGCTGCTGTAATTCCCCGCCTGATAGGCCGGGTCTCGGCGGATGGTTTCCACCATCATGCGCCGCAGCATCCAATTCCGTCCGGACATGGCGGTGGGCTGCGCTGCCATGGGCACAATCGCATCCATGAAATCCGGATGGGTCACGCCCCAAAGCCAGGTCAGCATGCCGCCCATGGAATTGCCGATCACCAGCCGCACATGGCTGACGCCAAGGCCTTCGGTGAGCAGGCGGTGCTGCGCTTGCAGGATATCGGCGTAGTTGAACTGCGGAAAACCGGCCCGAAGCCCATCCGATGGCTTGGAGGATTTGCCCGCCCCCAGCGCATCCGGGATGATGATGTAATGCTTGGCTGCATCCAAAGCCTGGCCAGGCCCGAAAAGCTGCCCGGCAAAGGCCGGCGAGATCATGCTGCGTGAAGACCCCGCCGTGCCGTGCAGCACCAAAACCGGGGTGCCAGAGGGATCGCCAATGGTCAGGTAGCCAAGGCGGAGTTCCGGCATCACCTCCCCGGTGTGGAAGCGGAAATCCCGCGCGACCCAGGTGGCTTCGCGTGGTTCCGGGTATGAAGCGGCTGGTTCAGCCATGGCGTTTCCTGAAGCTTTGCAGTCAGCGACACCCTAGATCGGATTGGCGGCATGGCAAGCGGCTCGGCCAGTGCCAGTGCTTGCCGCGCCTAGCCCCGCCCCCTATACCCAAGCACACATGCCACCCCGCCCGGGTTGGCCCCGTTTCAACCGCCAAAATGCAGGTATCCCCATGGCGAAGATGCAAGCCAACCAGATGCGCGCCGGTATGGTCATTGAATTTGAAGGCCAGCGCTACACCATCCTGAAGCAGAACATCATGATTCCCGGCAAGGGTGCCGCAGTGATTCAGGTGGAAATGCGCAATGTGAAGTCCGGCGCCAAGAAGGACCAGCGCTGGCGCACCGCCGATACGGTGGAACGCCTGACCACCGAGGATAAGGAATACACCTATTCCTACGAGGAAGGCGGAAACCTTGTCCTGATGGACCCGGAAACCTTTGAACAGACCCTGGTACCGCAGGATATCCTGGGTGACCGCCTGCCCTTCCTGCAAGAAAACATGACGGTCAATGTGAAGCTGATCGAAGGCGACCCGGTTT
>JBILPX010000274.1:0-4665 GCA_044373565.1 Roseomonas sp. | reverse complement strand
ATCTTCAGCGAAAACGCGCGTGAGGTAGGTCACGTAATCCGCCGCATTGCGTTCCACCATGGCGGCAGCCTTGATCAGCGGCACGATTTCAGCATCAACCTTGGAAGGATCGAAGCGATCCCAACCAAGCTCATCAATATGCCAATGCTTCATGTGCCTACCCCGAGCGCCTTGCCATGAGGGGCCTTAACGACCCATTCAGACTATGTTTTGTGCCAAGATGCGGTAGTTTCAAGGCAGGGTTGCACGAAACCTACCCTAAAAACAAACGGGCGGATCCAAGACCCGCCCGTCGAACCTTGTTTTTTGCTATGTCCGTCAGGCGACCGTTTCTAAACGCCGTCAGGCTGCCGTCGCTGCTTCAAGCATCGCCCGCGCCGACAGCACCCGCGCCATCACGGCTTCGCGCCTTTCCGGGGTATCATGGGCCGCCGCAGCCAGGGCAGCTTCCGCATCCACAATTCGTTGCTGCGCTGCGGCCTTGGACAAGGAAGAAAGCGGCGTCGCCTCCTCGGCCAGGATCGTCACGCGATCCGCGGCTACTTCCGCAAACCCACCGGCCACGAAAAGCTGTTCCGTCACCTTGCCGCCTTCGCGCACGGAAATCACGCCGCCACGCAGTGCCACGATCATGGGCGCATGGCCAGCCAGCACGCCCATTTCGCCTTCCGCTGCCGGGAATACTACCATTTCCACCGCGCGGGAGAGCAGCAGCTTTTCCGGCGATACGAGTTCGAGTTGGAAACTCGCCATGGTGATCAGGCCGCCGCCTTCATTTCTTCGCCCTTCTTCACGGCCTCTTCAATCGTGCCAACCATGTAGAAGGCTGCTTCCGGCAGATGGTCGTAATCGCCACGGCAGATGGCCGCGAAGGACCGGATAGTGTCTTCAAGCTTCACGAAAACGCCCGGCGTACCGGTGAAGACTTCAGCCACATGGAAGGGCTGGGACAGGAAGCGCTGGATCTTGCGCGCGCGCGCCACGATCAGCTTATCTTCTTCCGAAAGCTCATCCATGCCCAGGATGGCGATGATGTCTTGCAGCGACTTGTAGGTCTGCAGGATCTTCTGCACTTCGCGCGCCGTATTGTAATGGTCAGCACCAACCACGCGCGGGTCCATCGCGCGTGAAGTGGAGTCGAGCGGGTCAACGGCCGGGAAGATCCCAAGCTCCGCGATCGAACGATTGAGCACCGTGGTGGCGTCCAAATGTGCGAAAGACGTCGCGGGCGCCGGGTCGGTCAAGTCGTCGGCAGGCACATAGATGGCCTGCACCGAGGTGATCGAACCCTTCTTGGTGGAGGTGATGCGTTCTTGCAGCGCGCCCATGTCGGTGGACAGCGTCGGCTGATAGCCCACCGCTGAAGGAATACGTCCCAGCAGCGCAGACACTTCAGCGCCGGCCTGGGTGAAGCGGAAGATGTTATCAATGAAGAACAGCACGTCCTGGCCCTGCTCATCACGGAAATATTCCGCCATGGACAGACCCGAAAGTGCCACACGAGCGCGCGCACCTGGCGGTTCATTCATCTGGCCATAAACCAGCGCCACCTTGGAACCTTCGGTATTGCCATCGCCAAGCTTGATGACGCCCGCATCAATCATTTCGTGATACAGGTCATTACCTTCGCGCGTGCGCTCACCCACACCGGCAAACACGGACACGCCACCATGGCCCTTGGCGATGTTGTTGATCAGTTCCTGAATGGTCACGGTCTTGCCCACACCGGCGCCGCCGAAAAGGCCGATCTTGCCGCCCTTCAGGTAAGGGGCCAGCAGGTCAATCACCTTAATGCCGGTGACCAAGATTTCCGCGCTGGTCGCCTGTTCGTCAAAGGACGGCGCTTCGCGGTGAATCGGGTAATGCATGGTGGCGGGCACCGGGCCGCGCTCATCAATCGGCTCACCGATCACGTTCAGGATGCGGCCCAGCGTGCCCGGGCCCACCGGCACGGAAATGCCAGCACCCGTATCAACCACTTCAGTGCCACGCACCAGGCCGTCCGTGGTGTCCATCGCGATGCAGCGCACGGTGCGCTCACCCAAATGCTGCGCCACTTCCAGGACGAGCTTCTGCTCTCCGATCTGCAGCGTCAGCGCGTTCATGATCGAGGGCAGCTCGGCGGGGAACTGAACGTCCACCACGGCACCAAGCACCTGCGTCACCTGACCAACATTATTCTTCATGGCAGCAGTCCCTTCTTAAAGCGCTTCAGCGCCGGAGATGATTTCAATCAGCTCGCGGGTGATGTTCGCTTGACGTGTGCGGTTGTAATTCAGCGTAAGCTTATTGATCATGTCGCCGGCATTGCGCGTGGCGTTATCCATGGCAGTCATCTGGCTACCATAGAAACCGGCGGCATTGTCCAGCAGTGCGCGATAGATCTGGATAGCGAGATTTTGGGGCAAAAGCCGCGCCAAAATCTCTTCTTCCGTCGGTTCGAACTCGTAAAGCGCGCCGCTTTCAGCCTTCACTTCAGGCAAAGGCGTCGGAATAAGCTGCTGGCCCACAGGGGTTTGGCTGATCACGTTCTTGAAGCGGTTATAGATCAGCGTGCACACATCAAACGCGCCAGCATCTAGCATTTCGCTGATCTTGGCGCTGACCTCTGACGCGTCCTCATAGCCAATACGCTTCTTATTGGCGAAGCTGAATTCCATCACGAAACGGCTGGCGAAGTCGCGCTTCAGATAGACAGCGCCCTTGCGGCCAACGGTGATGATCTTCACCGTCTTGCCTTCGGCTTCCAGCGCACGCACCTGGGCGCGGGCAAAGCGGCCGACATTGGTGTTGAAGCCACCGCAAAGACCGCGCTCGGCCGTCACCACGACCAGCAGATGCACTTTATCGGCGCCCGTGCCAACCAGCAGCTTCGGCGCATCCGGCGAACCTGCGATCGAGGCACCCAGCGAGGCCAGCATCCGCTCCATGCGATCAGCATAGGGGCGTGCCGCTTCTGCCTGGCTCTGCGCACGGCGCAGCTTGGCGGCAGCTACCATCTTCATCGCCTGCGTGATCTTGCGCGTGGACTTCACGCTATTGATCCGCAGACGCAGACTTTTCAGGCTGGGCATTGGTTACTCTCCCGCTTGCCAGGCCTTAGGCGAAGGACTTCGTGAAACCATCAAGGAAGGCAATCAGCTTCGCTTCCGTATCCTTCTTGATCTCACGATCATTGCGGATGCTGGCAACGATGTCCGGCGCTGTCGTCTTCATGTCGCTCAGCAGGCGGCTTTCAAACTCACCCACCTTATTCAGCGGCAGACGATCCAGATAACCACGTGTACCGGCAAAAATCGCAATCACCTGATCCTCAACCGCAACCGGCTTGAACTGCGGCTGCTTCAGCAGTTCGGTCAAACGCGCACCACGCGCCAGCAAAGCCTGGGTGGAGGCATCCAAATCTGACGAAAACTGTGCGAAGGCCGCCATTTCGCGGTACTGCGCCAGTTCCAGCTTAATCTTACCGGCCACTTGCTTCATGGCCTTGATCTGCGCGGCAGAACCAACGCGCGAAACCGAAAGACCAACGTTCACGGCAGGGCGGATGCCCTTGAAGAACAATTCGGTTTCCAGGAAGATCTGGCCATCCGTGATCGAAATCACGTTCGTCGGAATATAGGCCGAAACGTCACCCGCCTGGGTTTCAATGACTGGCAGCGCCGTCAGTGACCCATTGCCGGCATCATCGCCCATCTTCGCCGCACGCTCCAACAGGCGAGAATGCAGGTAGAAGACGTCACCCGGATAGGCTTCGCGGCCCGGCGGACGGCGCAGCAGCAGCGACATCTGACGATAGGCAACCGCCTGCTTCGACAAATCATCATAGAAAATGACGGCATGCATGCCATTGTCACGGAAGTATTCACCCATCGTGCAGCCCGTATAGGGTGCCAGGAACTGCATGGGCGCTGGGTCGGAAGCGGTGGCGGCGACAATGATGGAATATTGCAGCGCGCCCTGTTCTTCCAGCGTCTTCACCAACTGGGCGACGGTGGAACGCTTCTGACCGATGGCGACGTAGATACAATAGAGCTTCTTCGCTTCATCATCACCCGCGTTGATGGTCTTCTGGTTGATGATGGTGTCCACGATAACGGCGGTCTTGCCGGTCTGGCGGTCACCGATGATCAACTCGCGCTGGCCACGGCCAATCGGGATCAGGGCGTCAATCGCCTTGATGCCGGTCTGCATCGGCTCATGCACCGATTTGCGCGGGATGATGCCAGGCGCCTTCACCTCGGCGCGCATCCGCACCACGTCGGTAAGCGGGCCTTTGCCGTCAATCGGGTTGCCGAGGCCATCCACAACGCGACCCAGCAGACCCTTGCCCACGGGCACATCCACGATGGACCCGGTGCGGCTGACCGTATCGCCTTCCTTCACCGTAAGGTCAGAGCCGAAGATCACGACACCGACATTGTCGGTTTCGAGGTTCAGCGCCATGCCCTTCACGCCGGAGGCTGGGAAATCCACCAGCTCACCAGCCATGACATTCTGCAGCCCATAAACGCGGGCGATGCCATCGCCGACACTCAGCACAGTGCCAACTTCAGCGACATTCGCTTCGGCATCAAAGCCAGCGATCTGCTGCTTGAGGATTTCCGAAATTTCGGCAGGACGGATTTCCATGGTCAGGCAGCCCCCTTCATCGCGTATTGCAGG
>JBILPX010000273.1:0-4706 GCA_044373565.1 Roseomonas sp. | reverse complement strand
ATGCGAGAAGAGGGCGAAGCCGGGCGGATTGAAACGCGCATCCTGGTGGAAGGCGCCAATTTGTCCCTCCAAGTGACCGATAATGGCATTGGCCTGCCCCGCGAAGAACCGCGCGAAAGACTGACCGAGCCCTATGTCACGCATAAACCCAAGGGCACCGGGCTTGGCCTTGCCATTGTGAAAAAGATCATGGAAGACCATGGTGGTTCGATCAGTCTGGAAGACCGGCCAGAGGGTCCCGGCACCCGTGCGGAGCTGGTCTTGCCGCTTGGCGAGTCTCCCTGGCAATCTGGCGAACCAGCCGCAAAAGTGGCGCAAGCAGCAAATTAATGGGCAGCAAGGTCGCGCATGGCGCATGAGATTCTGATCGTTGACGATGAACCCGATATCAGGACGCTGCTTGAAGGCATCCTGAGCGATGAGGGTTTCGAAACACGTCAGGCCCATGATGCCGATTCCGCGCTGGCCGCGTTTCGCGCGCGCCGGCCTTCGCTCGTGATCCTGGATATCTGGTTGCAGAATTCGCGCCTGGATGGGCTTGGCATTCTGGCTGCGATGAATGCGGAAGAACCGCAAGTGCCGGTGGTGATGATCTCGGGCCATGGCTCGATTGAAACTGCGGTGCAGGCGATCCAGCAGGGCGCCTATGATTTCATCGAAAAGCCCTTCAAGTCGGATCGGCTGCTGCTGGTGCTGGCGCGGGCCTTGGAAGCGGCGCGGCTCAAGCGAGAGATTAGCGACCTCAAGCTGCGCGCGGGGCCGGAGACGGAATTGCTTGGGCGGTCTGCTGGTATTCAGCAACTGCGCAGCGCCATTGAGAAAGTGGCGCCGACGGGTTCGCGCGTGCTGCTGAGCGGGCCGGCAGGGGCAGGCAAGGAAGTGGCAGCGCGCAGTATCCATGCGCAATCGCGCCGCGCCGATGGCCCCTTCGTGGTGCTGAATTGCGCCATCCTGAACCCCAGCCGCTTTGAGGAAGAATTGTTCGGCGTGGAATCCGGGGCGGATGCGCAATCACAGGCGCGGCGCACGGGCGTGCTGGAACGCGCCCATGGCGGGACCCTTTTGCTGGATGAAGTGGCCGATATGCCGCTGGAAACCCAGGGCAAGATCGTGCGCGCGCTTCAGGAACAAGGGTTTGAACGTGTGGGCGGCAGCACGCGCGTGAAGGTGGATGTGCGCGTGATTGCCACCACCAATCGTGATCTTACCACTGAGATCGCCGCCGGACGTTTCCGGGAAGATTTGTTCTATCGCCTGGCCGTGGTGCCGATCCGCGTGCCCCCGCTCAAGGAAAGGCGGGAAGACGTGCCGCTTTTCGCGCGGCACTTTATCGCCCGCGCCATTGAGACTACGGGCATGGCGCCGCGCGAATTGTCGGAAGATACACTCGCCGCCATGCAGGCCTATGATTGGCCGGGCAATGTGCGCGAATTGCGCAATCTGATGGATTGGCTGCTGATCATGGCGCCAGGCGAAAGCCGGGACCCGATCCGCCCCGATATGCTGCCACCGCAAATCGGCGCCGCCGCGCCCGCCGTGCTGACGCTTGATCGCGGGTCTGAGATCATGACTTTGCCGCTGCGCGAAGCGCGGGAAGTGTTCGAACGCCAATATCTGGAAGCGCAATTGCTGCGCTTTGGCGGCAATATCAGCCGCACCGCGAATTTTGTCGGCATGGAAAGAAGCGCGCTGCATCGCAAGCTGAAATTCCTGGGCGTGCAGGCGGAAGACCGCGCGCCCCCAACCCCCATCGCCTGAGGTATTCCCATGTCGCGCATCGCCTATGTGAATGGCCGCTATGTGCCGCAACCCGATGCGTCGGTGAATATCGAAGATCGCGGCTATCAATTCGGCGATGGCATTTATGAGGTGGTGCATCTGTTCAATGGCCGCTTCATTGATGAGGATTTGCACCTGGCGCGCCTGGAACGTTCCTTGCGCGAAATCCAGCTTCCCATGCCAATGCCGCGCGCCTCGCTCAGGATGGTGCTGCGCGAAGTGGCGCGGCGCAACCGCGTGACCGAAGGGCTGCTTTACATGCAAGTCACACGCGGCGTCGCGCGGCGTGATCATGCCTTCCCGACCAAGCCAACCGCGCCCGCTTTAGTGGTGACGGTGAAGCGCATCGCGCCTTATCCGACCAATGTCGATCGCTGGGGGGCGGCGGTCATCACCATGCCAGATCTCCGCTGGGCGCGCTGCGATATCAAGACCGTCAATCTGCTGCCGAATTGCTTGGCGCGTCAGGCAGCGCGCGAAAAGGGCGCCATTGAAGCGGTGCTGTTTGATGAAGCGACCGGCATGGTGACCGAAGGGGCCGCGACCAGCTTCTGGATTGTGGATGAGGCCGGCACCATCCGCACCCGCCCCTTGAGTGATGCCATCCTGCCCGGCTGCACCCGCGCGGCGCTGATGGCGGAATTGCAGGATGCCGGGATTGCCTTTGAAGAACGCGCCTTTTCCATGGAAGAACTCCGCCACGCGCGGGAGGCTTTCATCACCTCCGCCACGTCCTTCGTGAAGCCCATCACCAAGATTGATGGCGCGCCGGTGGGTGATGGCCAGGTCGGCCCCGTGGTGCGCAAGCTATTTGAGATTTTCGCGCGCCATGTGAAGGGGGCGATGCGCAACGCAGCATGAAGCACGCTCCGCCGCGCGCCATCCTGTTCGATTGGGACAATACGCTGGTTGATGGCTGGGCCGCCATTGAGGCCGGCCTGAATGCCGCCTTCCGCGCCTTTGACATGCCGCTTTGGGATCGTACCCAGGTGCTTGCCAATGTGCGGCGTGCTTTGCGCGAAAGCTTCCCGGAATTGTTTGGCGCCGAATGGGAAAGGGCGCGCGATATTTTCTATGCCGAAGTGCGCGCTTGCCACCTGCAGGTCTTGCAACCCATGCCGGGGGCGGCAGCGGCGCTGGAAGCCGGGGCAGGGCGCCTGCCCATGGGCGTGGTTTCCAATAAGCAAGGGCCATTGCTGCGGGCCGAGGCCGCGCATCTTGGCTGGGGTCGGCATTTTGGCCCGTTGATTGGCGCTGGCGATGCAGCCGCCGACAAGCCCAACCCGGCGCCCATTTTCATGGCGCTGCAATCCCTTGGCCTCAGCCCCGGGCCTGATATCTGGTATGTCGGCGATACCGCGCTGGATATGCAGGCAGCGCACGCCGCTGGTGTGCGCGCCGTACTGATGGGCGATGCAGCGCATGATGGCGGCATTGCCGCATCCGGGGCGGATCAGGTCTTCGTGGATTGTCATGCACTTGGGGTTGCCGTTTCGTCACTTGTCAAACCAGCCTGACATGTCAAAATAATAAGTGCCGGCGGCCGGAAATGGTTTGCGTCGGTCCGCCCCTGGTCGGTGACCAGCAAAAAGAAGGACCGGTCCAATGGCCGCTGAAAAGTCCCAGAATGTGCAGGATGTTTTCCTGAATCACGTTCGCAAATCCAAAACGCCTGTCACGGTATTCCTAGTGAATGGCGTGAAGTTGCAGGGCATTATTACCTGGTTTGACAATTTCTCGGTGCTGCTGCGCCGCGATGGCCATACGCAGCTTGTCTATAAGCATGCGATCAGCACCGTCATGCCTGGCGCGCCGATTTCGCTATTTGATGGCGTGCCGGCGGCCCCAGGTGCCGCGGCCCCTGGTTCGGAAACGCGGCTCACCTTGCAGCGTGAGGTGATTTCTGACGGCGGAGAGTGAGGCGGGCGTCGGGTACCCCACCCGCGCCGCCGTTATTCTGCCGTTTGAAAAGCTCACCCGGAGCGCCATTGGCGATGTGGGTGGGAAGCGCGCGGCCGAATCCCGGCTGGCGGAGGCTGTAGGCCTTGCCGCGTCCATTGGCGTGACCATTGTGCATTCCGCGATCTACCCGCTCCGCGAAAGGCGGCCTTCCACCCTGATGGGCGAAGGCCAGGTGGAGATGGAGAAAAAGGCGCTGCACGACCAGCAGGTGAGTGTGGTTATTGTGGATGCCGCGCTCAGCCCCGTTCAGCAGCGCAATCTGGAACGCGCCTGGGGCTGCAAGGTGATTGATCGCACCGGGTTGATCCTGGAGATTTTCGGCGAAAGGGCCCGCACGCGCGAAGGCAGCTTGCAGGTTGAATTGGCGCATCTGGAATATCAGCGCACGCGGCTGGTGCGGTCCTGGACACACCTTGAACGCCAGCGCGGCGGCTTCGGCTTTTTGGGTGGGCCTGGGGAAAGCCAAATTGAAATTGACCGGCGGCTGATCGGGGACCGCATCGTGCGGCTCAAGCGCGAATTGGATCAGGTGCGGCGGACGCGCGGCCGGCCTCGCCGCGCGCGGGGACGCGTGCCTTACCCGGTGGTGGCGCTGGTGGGTTATACCAATGCCGGCAAGTCAACGCTGTTCAATGCGCTGACGGGGGCAGGGGTTTATGCTCAGGATCAGTTATTCGCCACACTTGACCCCACCATGCGCGCCATAAAACTGCCATCGGGGCGCAATGTGATCCTTTCCGATACGGTGGGCTTTATTTCCGATCTGCCGACGCAATTGGTGGAAGCCTTCCGCGCCACCTTGGAAGAAGTGGCGGCGGCTGATCTGATTTTGCATGTGCGCGACATCGCCCACCCCGATAGCGCCGCACAGCGTTCTGATGTGTTGGGCGTTTTGGAGGCCATGGCCGATGGCGCGGACGCGACCTTGGATGAGGCGTGGCCGGACCGCGTGGTGGAAGTGCTGA
>JBILPX010000272.1:0-4709 GCA_044373565.1 Roseomonas sp. | reverse complement strand
CCGAAAATCAGCTTCACCTCAAACCCCGAATTACCGGCGGATGAGGTTCTGGCGCGGCTATTATTCGGCCGGCGCGGGGGCGAGCTTTCACCCTTCCAGATGCTGCAATTGGCCGAAGCACTTGCCGGCGCCACGGGCCGCCCCTTGCCCGGGCCGGGTGGGCTGATGGAACGCATCCGCCGCACCCTCGCACTTGATCGGCTTTCCATCGGCCAGGAGAAAGAAGGCGAACAACGCGCAGGGCAGGAACCGGGGGCAACGCTGGAAACCGGGCGCTATGTGGCGGATGGGGTGTTTCTTGGGTTGAAGCAAAGCGCCGATGGCGGGCCGCCCCGCGTTGGCGTGCAGATTGACCTGATGCCAAGGTTTCGTCTGGAAGCGGAAAGCGGCGGCAATAGCCTAGCGGGAGATCGTGTGGGGATTGCGTTTGAACATGAGTATTGATCGCCATGCCCCCTGGCACTCCGCGCGCGGGGGTGCCAAGTTACCATCCGATGACACTGACTGGCATGACATGGTGACGGCTTCATGATCCGCTACGAATTGCGCTGCGATCAGGCGCATGAATTCGATGGCTGGTTCAAGGATAGCGCGGCTTTCGATAAGCTGGCGGCAATCGGCCTTGTGGAATGCCCGCAATGTGGCCCGGCCAAGGTTGCCAAGCGCCTGATGGCGCCAGCCATCCCGAAAAAGGGCCGCCCGACGCCCAACACCAAGCCCGAAGCGGCACCCGCGCCCGTGGCTGAAGCGCCCGCGCCGCCGCCATCTCCCCCGGCCTTGCCCGCCGCCGCCTTGGCCGCCATGCCGGCGGAACTCCGCGCCATGCTGCGGCATATGCGCACCGAGGTGGAAAAAAATTGCGATTATGTCGGCGCCGATTTCGCCGAGGAAGCCCGCAAGATCCACCAAGGAGAGGCCGAAGCCCGCGGCATTTTCGGCGAAGCCACCGAGGATGAGGCTGAGGCGCTGCGCGATGAAGGGATCGACATTGCGCGCATCCCCTGGGTGCCGCCTTCCGATGCCTGATCGCGCGCAACCTTGCGCTGTTTTTGATCTGGACGGCACGCTGGTGGATAGCGCGCCGGATCTCCATGCCGCGCTGGATCGGCTAATGGCGTTGAAACGCCTGCCAGGTTTTGCGCGCGCCGAGGTTGTGGCCATGATCGGCGATGGCGTGCGCGTTTTGCTCGAACGCGCCTATGCCGCGCGCGGGCTTGCGCTGGATGAAGCTGGGCTTCAGCATTTCATGACGGATTATGAGGCCAATGCCGCGGTGCTGACGCGCGCCTTTGATGGCATTCCTGAATTGCTCGGCGGCTTGCGCGATGCAGGTTGGCAGCTTGCGGTCTGCACCAATAAGCCGGAAGGCGCGGCGCGGGTCTTGCTCTCAGGGCTTGGGCTTGATGGCCATTTCAGTGCGCTTGGCGGCGGCGACAGCTTCCCCATGCGCAAGCCCGATCCGGGGCATTTGCGCGCAACCCTGGCTGCCGCCTGCGCTGCGCCCGAAGATGCCGTGATGATCGGCGATCACCGCAATGATATCGAGGCCGCGCGCGGTGCCGGTGTGCGCGCGATTTTTGCGGGCTGGGGCTATGGCCCGCATAGCATGGCCGGTGGCGCGCCGATTGCCGCTAATGTGGCGGCGCTGCGCGCTATGCTCCGCTGAAGCTGCTATCTGAGCTTCTGTAGTTCCATCCGCATGGTGCCGAAGATGGTGCTTGGGAATTCAACGCGGATCGGGATGGGCGGCAGGCGCGGATCCACCTTGGCGAGCCATGCCGTAGCCGAGCGCGGCTGCTTGGCACGGACGGGGTCATCGCCAATACGCACCCCGGCGACCAACCGGCTTTCCAACCCGCATTGAAGAGATTCGATTTCCTGCCCGGCATGGGTGACGCGCGCCGATCCAATGGTGCGGGACGTCCAATCCAGCCGCCGCCTGCCATCAAAAATCGGCCCGGTCACATCGCAACGGCCGGTTTGCGCCACAGTGCGTGACATCAGCGCAAAGGCTGAGAGCCCATCAATCGCGCCCCGTCGCTCGGGCAGGGGCACGGGTTCATTCGTGATGCCCTCAGGCGGTTCCATTTCCATCGGTTGGGGCATGCCATCGCGGTAGAGCAAAACCGTGCGCCTGGCATCGCCGCGCCAATTCCCCTCGGCCTGGAAACGATGCGGCGCAACCCCATCAGCGCGCCAAATGCCCTCAACCTCAGATCGAATTTCATGCGAGGCAAAAAGCCTGCCGATGCCGACTGCACGACTGACCGAGCGCATCGCATAGCCATCAGGGCGGGATTCAAATTGGGCGGTGATCTCGACCACGGCAATCCCGGTTTGGGTGACCTGGTAAATCGCCTCCACCGCAGCCGCCGGGAAAAGCCCAGCGGGCGCTAGGGCCAGAAGCAAGGCGAGGCAGGGCTGCAACAGAAAACGCATCATGCCGGAGTTTAGCAATAAACACGCCAGAAGAAAATTACTTCATGATGCGCGTGCCAGCGCCATGGCGGGCCTTGGCATGGTTGCGAAAATCGGCGGCAGGCGGGCAAAAAACTCAAGCTCTGCGCGGTTTTGGCGTTCAAGCCGCGCCAGCGCCGTGGCGTAATCAGCCTGTGATCTCGCCGGCGCCACCCCCGCCAGCACCGGCCTTTCATTGAAGCGTGGCAGCACCCCGCCAAGCGTGAGGCCAAAGGATCCGAGCAGCCTTTGGGCAAAGACATCCAAAGCATCCATACGGCCGAGCAGATAGGGGTAGCGCTGCAACGCGGCCGTGATGCCGTGCCGATCCGTGGCATTGAATAGCGTGCGCAATTGCGAATCCCTGCAATGGGCGGCGAATTCCGGCACCGTATCCAGCGCCTGATTGAGGGTGAGCGCGCTAAGTGCAGCATGCTCCGGATGATCCGGCGTGCCGCGAATATAGTCATAAAGAGAGACAATGCGTTCCAGCGGTTGGCGCAAGACAGCGGCGATGCCGACCGGGCGGGGGGCGTATTTCAGCAAAGGATGCGCGATACCATAATGGCCCGTGACCAGCATCGCCCGACCATAAATGCCATTGTCATTGGCGAGTGCCGTGGCCAGCCCTGCCTCTCCACCATGTTCCGCGACAAGCTCGGCATGGAAGAAGGCGCGATTACCGAAGGCGTATTTCAACATGAGGTTGATGGTAGTGCCGCCGGTGCGGGGAATATGAAGAAAGCATAAAATTGGCGTTTCGGGTGAATTTATCCAATTTTCTTTATTTAATACTACATTCATATTTTTGGCCCTACAGAAGACCAAAATAAATACAGATAAAATCATAACATTTTCTTGCCGCGCAATTTCGCGCGCGCAGCCAATCCGCCCCATGCTTGACGCGGCACGGCCAGCGCCCCTAAAGGATTTTGCACCTCAGGGCGCGTAGCTCAGCGGTAGAGCATTCGCTTCACACGCGAAGGGTCACAGGTTCAATCCCTGTCGCGCCCACCATCCCCACGTTCAATATGATTTTGGCAGGCCGAGCACCTTTTCGGCGATATGGCTCAGGATCAGCTCTCGGCTGACCGGGGCAATGCGCGGGATCATGCTTTCGCGGAAATAGCGTTCCACCTGGTATTCCTGGGCATAGCCCATGCCGCCATGGGTCAGCACGGCGGCCTCGGCTGCGGCGAAACCGGCCTCGGCGGCCAAATACTTGGCCGCATTGGCCTCGGCGCCACAGTCCCGGCCGGCATCGTACAGCGCGGCCGCCTTCATGGTGAGCAAGCCGGCCGCTTCCAACTGTGCCCAAATCCGCGCTAGCGGGTGCTGGATGCCCTGATTCTGGCCGATGGGGCGGCCAAACACCTCTCGCGTGCGGGCGTAATTGGCCGCGCGCGAAAGCGCTGCCTGGCCGATCCCCACAGCCTCCCCCGCAATCAGGATGCGTTCGGGGTTGAGCCCATGCAGGATCAGGCGAAAGCCCTCCCCTTCCGCGCCGATGCGGTCTTCTTCCGGCACTTCTAAGCCATCAAAGAACAGCATGTTCGAATCAACGCCATGCCGGCCCATTTTGTGAATGAGCCGCACTTCCACCTTGGTGCGATCCAATTTGGTGTAGAAAAGCGTGAGGCCATCGGTCTTGCGCTTGACCTGATCAAGCGGCGTGGTGCGCGTCAGCAGCAGGATGCGATCGGCCACTTGCGCCGTGGAAATCCAGATTTTTTGGCCATTGATGACGTAGCGGTCACCGCGCTTTTCGGCCCGCGTCTTCAATTCCGTGGTGTTGAGCCCGGTATTCGGTTCCGTCACGCCAAAGCAGGCCTTTTCCTGGCCTGCAATCAAAGGCGGCAGGAAACGTTGCTTCTGCGCGGGTGTACCGAAGACCACCACAGGGTTCAGGCCAAAGATGTTCATATGGATGGCCGAAGCGCCCGACATGCAGGCGCCGCTTTCCGCCACTGCCTGCATCATCACGGTCGCTTCCGAAATCCCAAGCCCGGCACCGCCGAATTCCTCGGGCATCGCAATACCAAGCCAGCCGGCAGCCGCGACGGCGCGATAAAATTCCTCAGGGTAGCGCGCTTCCTGGTCAATCTTCAGCCAATAATCATCGCCGAAATCGGCGCAAAGTTTGAGGATTTGCGCGCGGAGTTCGGTTTGCGCTTCGGTCAGCGAGTAGTGCACGGAACCATCCCTGGATCAGTCTTGATTTGAAATTGCGTTTTTGCCACGGCCTGGTCAAT
>JBILPX010000033.1:0-15372 GCA_044373565.1 Roseomonas sp. | reverse complement strand
CTTGCCGCCGGCCTGGATCACACGGTCCACCACAAAGCGCTTCACGGCGGCAAGCCCATCCGCCGGGATCAGCATTTGCAGGAAGGACCCATTTTCGGAACCCGACCCCTTCGGGATCATCTCAAGCCGTAATTCGCGGTCCACATCGGTGAAATCAATATTGATCACGGGCACACGTTCCCCGCAGGAGGTATGCTCGTTCTTGCGCGTAATCGGATGCACCACGGAAGACCGCAGCGGATGTTCGCGCGTGGCGCGCGCCGTGCCGCGGGCAATGGCTTCCTTCAGCGCAAAACCATCCACCACGACATTGCGTCCGATCAGCAGGTTGAAGATCGGAATGCCAGTATCCTGACACAGCAAATTATCCATTCGTTCCGCCACGCCGATATTCTCGATCATGGTGGTAAGGATGGTCTTCGCGGTGGCGTCGGTTTCTGAGGCATCAAGCCGCGTGAAACCAGCCTTGATGTCATCGGGCAGGATTTTGCAGGCGCGGATATAAAGCAGCTTGGCCGCTTCCTCGATCGCTTCCGGCGTCACAACCAGCGGCGCGATTTCGGTCTTTGACATCAGGCTCATGCAATCATCCCCCTTGGAAACTGAGCTTCCCACAAGCGCCGGCGGGATGAAAGCGTTTCAAAGCACGAGCGAAAGCCCCGATAAAAACAGCAGCCCCAATAGCACCAGCCGGAACCCCTCGGCCGGGATCACGCGATAGGCTTGCAAGCCAAGCCAAGTGCCAAGTGCCAAGGCTGGCAGCGCCATCAGCAGGGTTTTGGCGGTATCCAGCGTGAAAAATCCGGCATAAGCCAGCCCTGCTGCGGCGATGATCTGCATTACCACAATAAAGGGCTGGAAAATCGCGCGGGCTTCATCCTTGCGCAACCCCTTGAGATCCGTCCACATGGCCGGCAGCGCGCCGGAAAACCCGCCGATGCCCCCCAAGGCGCCAGCCAGAAACCCCACCACCGCATCGGCGCGCGACCCCGCCGCCAGCTTAGGCGGGGCCAAGCGCAGCGCAATCCGCGCCAGCATGAAGCCGGCATAAACCACCAGCAGCAAACCAATGCCGCCCACAATCACGCGCGCTTCCACCACACTCAGCACCCAAACACCCAATGGTGTGCCCAAGGCGCCGGCGAAGACATAGGGCTTCAGCACGGGCCAACGGATGGCAGGCCAAACCACGCGCAAGGTCACGCTTTGGATTAATAATGACCCCATGATCAGCACCGGCGCGATCTCCTGCGGGGTCATCCAGTGATACAGGATACCCGCCGCCACCAGGTTGAAGGCGAAGCCCGCCAAGCCGGAGCAAAACGCCGCAATGAAGCAGCCGCCCAGCAGCGCCAAAAGATCAAAAGACATTGAGAAGGAATACCAATCCAACCAGCAGGGAAAGCCCAAAGGAAAGCGCCACCAGATCCTTCTGCGCCCGCCCCCAGCCCACAAACTCTAACGCCATGACGCGCAATCCTCCGGCCAGATGCGCCGCCAGCAGGATCACCAGCACGGTTTCCGCCGCCTTCACGAAGGGGTTTTCCGTCCAGCGCAAAAACCCATCCAACCGCGCCTCGCCCTGAATGGCGCTGCCGAGTGCCCAGAAATGCAGCGGCAGAAACAATGCGAGCAACAAGCCAGACACCCGATGCACCGCAAAGCCGATCCAGCTTGGGTGGGAACGCGCGCGGAAATCCATCAGGCGTAAAGCCCGAAGGCGGCGCGGATGCCGAAGGCTGCCGTCAGCAGGCCAAGGCCAAGCCAGCAGAAATCAAGGCCTCGCCCGCGCCAGCCCAAAATCTCACCGGCGATGTTGCGCAGCCCAATCGCGCCATGCAGCCCCGCCGCCAGCGCAAACACCACATAAAAGCCAAGCCAGGCCTCGGAGCCCTGGGTACGCGCCAAAATCTCACGCGCGGAAAGCCCGCCCCGTACGGCGGTGATGATGGTGATCAGATGCACCAGCACGGCAAGCGCCAGGATCATGGCGGTGATGCGCTGCACCACCCAAAGATGCGCCTGCCCGCGCGCGGTCTTATCAACCATGACGCTTGCCGCCAAACAGGCTGTCCCAGAACAAGGTGCGCTTCAGCCCGGCAATGGCGCCTGATGGATCAATTTGTTTTGGGCAGCGTTCCGTGCAGGAACGGGTGGAATGGCAGGAATGGCAGCCCGCATCGCCGGCTACCGCATCCAGCCTTTCGCCGCGCGCGCCATCCCGCGCATCATTCACCAAAGTCCAGGCGCGGTTGAGCGCCGCCGGGCCAAGGTAATCGCCATTCCAGGCGACAACATCGCAGGAAGCGTAGCAAACGGCGCAGCCGATGCATTCAATGCCGGCATCGGCTTCGCGCCGCGCCTTACTGCCCGGTGCCACCACGGCAAATTCATCCGGCACGGCACCATCCGGTGCGTCTTTTGGCTGAAAAAACCCTTGCGCCCGCTGCCATTTGTCAAAGAATGGCGCCAGATCAGCGACTAGGTCGCGGATCACCGGCAGATTGGCCAAGGGGCGCAATTCAAGCGCGCCATCCGCGCCCGCCACTTTCCGCACATGCGTCCGGCAGGTCCAGCGCGCGCGGCCATTTACTGTCATGGCGCAGGACCCGCACATGCCAACGCGGCAGGCAAAGCGATAGGCAAGGCTTGGGTCAAGTTCTCGTTGGATATGCGTGACCACATCCAGCACCGTCTGGTTGTCGCGCGCCGGAACGTCATAACGCGCAAAACCGCCCGCTTCCTCACCGCGCCAGACGCTGACCTTGAGCTGCTTCATGGCCGATAGTCTAGAGCATTTTCAAGCCAAGTGATATCACTTGGCGGCTCGGAAAATGCGACCATACCAAGCATTTTCAAGCCAAGAGGAATCACTTGGCTTGAAAATGCTCAAGTTGCTATTTTTCCTTGGCCGCGATGATGGCACCGGAAAGGCTTTCCGGAATCCGCTGCGTCCAGCGCCCGCAATCCACCTGCGTCACAAAATCCAGCACGGCGCGGTTGAAGGCGTCTGGGTCTTCAAGGTTCATGGTGTGGCCGCATTTCGGCATCACCAAAAGCGCGCTGCTCATGATGCTGCGCTTCAGGAACAGGGAAGGCTCCAGCGTGGGGTCATCCTCATCGCCGGCGATAACCAGCGTTGGCACCTTCATCTGCTTGAAGCCGGCTTCCAGATCGAACAGTGACGGGCGTTCACGCTGCACACCCTGCATCGTGAGTGCGGAGCCTTCGGTTGAATGTTCCGCAAGCTGGGTCTGGAATTCCTTGAAGCCGCGCGGGTCTTTTTCTTCGAACACCAAGCGCGTCGGGCCGCGGGAATAGATATCGGCCATCTTGTCCATGCCCTCCGCACGGATGCGCGCGGCGGTGGCCTCCACCTCGGCCCGGAACTGGTCGCGCTTGCCGGGCGCAGCGCCATAGCCAACGCCGGCGGCCACCAGGCTGCGCGCCAGCTGCGGATGGCGAAGCCCCAGATGCAGCGTGGCAAATGCGCCCATGGAAAGGCCGACCACATGGGCCGGCGCAAGGTTCAGCCCTTTAATCACGGCGGCGATGTCATCCGTCGCGCGATCCTGGCTATAGGAGGCCGCCGAATTGGGTACGGCAGAAGGCGGATAGCCGCGCGCATTGAACACCACGCAGCGATAGCGGCGGGAGAAAAACCGCATCTGCAATTCCCAGGAACGCGAATCGCCCGCGAATTCATGGACGAAAACCATGGGGGTGCCACTGCCGGCTTCCTCATAGAATAAGTCAACACCGTCATCGGTTCGCAAAAAGGGCATGGGCTGATCCCGCAAAGGTTGGTTGGAAGGCTCAGAATGGGCGCGGCGCGGCGGCCCGTCCAGCGCTTGACAGGGCGGGGGGCAAGGCCCATCTGCAAACAGGACCTCAAGGGTCCGGATTGTAGGAGGGTGCCCGCGTGCTGCGGCTTTCAAAGCTGACCGATTATGCGGTTGTGGTGCTGACGCGGCTGGATGACGCGGCGGAAGGCGGCGTGCTTACTGCCCCGGCCCTGGCCGGCGCCACGGGCTTGGCAGAGCCAACCGTGGCCAAGGTCTTGAAAATCCTGGCTCATGCCGGGCTGGTCGAAGGCCGCCGCGGGGCGCTGGGGGGGTATCGGCTGACCCGCCCACTGGCCGCCATACCACTGATTGAGGTCATCACCGCCATGGATGGCCCCATCGCGCTCACCGCCTGCGTGGATAATTCCTTCGGCGTTTGTGAATCCGAAAGCGCCTGCCCCGTGCGCGGCCGTTGGGACCCG
This sequence comes from Roseomonas sp., assembly GCA_044373565.1. Taxonomy (GTDB): domain Bacteria; phylum Pseudomonadota; class Alphaproteobacteria; order Acetobacterales; family Acetobacteraceae; genus Neoroseomonas. The sequence goes on along the minus strand of JBILPX010000033.1, from coordinate 11,105 downwards.
GTGAATGAGGCGATCCGTCGCGCGCTTACCGGCATTTCCATTGCCGATCTGGCCGGCCCGCCCGCCATAGTGCCGCACCCCGAACCCGCTTTCCCCATTTTTGCCGCGGAATAGAGCAAAACCATGCCCGCTGTTACCGAGACCATCGAAACCGTCCAGGCCGTCACGGATTCCACCTATAAATGGGGGTTTGAGACGGATATCGAAATGGAATTCGCCCCCAAGGGGCTTTCCGAAGACATTGTGCGCTTCATTAGTGCCAAGAAGGAAGAACCGGCCTGGCTGCTGGAATGGCGCCTGCGCGCCTTTGCCGCCTGGCAGAAAATGGAAGAACCGCGCTGGCCGTCCGTGAAGTATCCGCCGATTGATTACCAGGATTCCTACTACTACGCCGCGCCTAAGCAAAAGGTGGGGCCGAAGTCACTCGATGAAGTGGATCCGGAACTGCTGCGCACCTATGCGAAGCTTGGCATTCCGCTGAGGGAACAGGCGATTCTGGCAGGTGTTGAAGGTGCCGGCGAAAGCCCCGCCGAAGGGCGTATGCCGATCGCTATTGATGCGGTGTTTGACAGTGTTTCGGTCGCGACCACCTTCAAGGATCGGTTGGCGAAGGACGGCATCATCTTCTGCCCGATCAGTGAGGCGGTGAAGACGCATCCCGAATTGGTGCAGAAATATCTGGGCTCCGTTGTGCCGCAGGGCGATAACTTCTTCGCTGCTTTGAATAGCGCTGTCTTCACCGATGGCAGCTTTGTCTACATCCCAAAGGGCGTACGCTGCCCGATGGAGCTTTCCACCTATTTCCGCATCAATGCCAAAAGCACTGGGCAATTCGAACGTACTTTGGTCATCGCTGATGCGGGATCACATGTTTCCTATCTGGAAGGCTGCACCGCGCCGATGCGCGATGAAAACCAGTTACATGCGGCGGTGGTGGAGCTGGTGGCCATGGATGATGCCACCATCAAATACAGCACGGTGCAGAATTGGTATCCGGGCGATGCCGAGGGCAAGGGTGGCATCTATAATTTTGTGACCAAGCGCGGTGCCTGCCGTGGCGCGCGGTCCAAAATTTCCTGGACGCAGGTAGAAACCGGTTCGGCGATTACCTGGAAATATCCGTCCTGCATTCTGCAGGGTGAGGATAGTGTTGGCGAATTCTATTCAGTTGCTATCACGAACAACTACCAGCAGGCGGATACCGGGACCAAGATGTTTCATATCGGGCCCCGCACCAAATCAACCATTATCTCCAAGGGTATCAGTGCCGGGCATGGGCAGAATACCTATCGCGGGCTGGTACGGATTGGCGCCAAGGCGACGGGCGCGCGCAATTTCACGCAATGCGATAGCTTGCTGATTGGGGATTTGTGCGGCGCGCATACCGTGCCCTATATCGAGAATCGCTGCATGAGTGCGAAGGTTGAACATGAAGCCACCACCAGCCGCATTGCGGAAGATCAGCTTTTCTATTGCCGCCAGCGCGGGCTTTCGCAGGAAGATGCAGTAGGGCTGATCGTGAATGGTTTCTGCCGCGAAGTGCTCAAAGAATTGCCGATGGAATTCGCGGTTGAAGCACAAAAATTATTACAAATCTCGCTCGAAGGGAGCGTTGGGTGATGTTGGAAATTAAGGGACTGACCGCTGAGGTTCATGGCAAGCCCATTCTGAAGGGCATTGATTTGGTCGTGCCGCAGGGTGAAGTGCATGCCATTATGGGCCCGAACGGGTCGGGTAAATCCACGCTTTCCTATGTGCTGTCTGGCCGCGATGGCTATGAGGTAACGGGCGGTACCGCGCTGTTGCATGGCCAGGATTTGCTCGCGATGGAGCCGGAAGAACGCGCTGCTGCCGGCGTGTTTCTGGCGTTTCAATACACGGTGGAATTGCACGGCGTGGGCAATGCCACCTTCCTGCGTACCGCGCTGAATGCCATTCGCCGCGCCAAGGGCGAGAGCGAATTGGACGCCATGCAATTCCTGAAGCTGGCGCGCGAACGCATGAAGGCGCTTTCGATGAATGACGAAATGCTGAAGCGCGGCGTGAATGTCGGCTTTTCGGGTGGCGAGAAGAAGCGCAATGAAATCCTGCAAATGGCTTTGCTGCAACCGAAGCTCGCCATTCTGGATGAAACCGATAGCGGGCTTGATATTGATGCGCTGAAGATCGTGGCCGATGGCGTGACTGCCATGCGCGGGCCTGATTTCTCCGCGCTGGTCATCACGCATTATCAGCGCTTGCTGGATTACATCGTGCCAGATCGCGTGCATGTGCTGATGGGCGGGCGCATTGTGCGTTCAGGCGGGCCGGAATTGGCGAAGGAGCTGGAAGCGCAGGGTTACGGCGCCATCCAGGCCGCGGCGTGACAGCGGCACCACAACCAGGCGCGGCAGGCTTCCTGGCGCGTTATCAGGGCTTGAAGGATCATCTGCCGGGCGCGCGGCTGCCTTGGCTGGCGGCGCTGCGTGACGATGCGGCGGCGCATGTGGCGGCGCGCGGTTTTCCGACACGGCGGGTGGAGGCTTGGAAATACACGGACCTTTCGCCTGTCGCGCAGGCAGGTTTTGCTGAACCGCTGACTGCCGTTGCCGGCGCGTTGACGCTGCCGAAGCCGCGCTGCGCGGCGCGGGCAGTGTTTGTTGATGGGCGCTTTCGCGCTGATCTTTCGGCGCTGGACGGGCTTGCCTATCGCGCGGCTTCTGTTGCGCAGCATCTAAATGCGCTGGAAGGTATGCTGGGCGCGCTGGCGCCTTTGTCTGAGCATCCCATGACGGCGCTGAATACGCTGATGTTCGAAGATGGCTTGCTGCTGGATGTGCCAGCGGGTGTGGATGCCGGGCATTTGGAATTGCTTTCCATCGCCGTTGATCCCGGCCGGCCCTTCGCTTTCCATCCGCGCCACGTGATCCGCCTTGGGGCGGGCGCGAAGCTGACGCTGCTGGAAACGGCGATTGGTGGCAGCGCGCAATATCTGCATAATCCTGTGTTTGAAATTGACCTCGCCGAAGGTGCCGTGCTGACCCATGGCCGTGCGCAACAGGAAGGCGAAGGCGCCTTTCATCTTTCCATGATCCATGCACGGATTGCGGCCGAGGCTCGTTATGACACCATGGCGGTGTCTGCCGGCGCGCGGCTCACACGCATGGAAATCCATGCGGCGCTGACAGGCCCCAAGGCATCCTGCCATATGAATAGCGCGCAATTGGCAGCAGGCCGGGCGGTGGTGGATACCACCACGGCGTTGGATCATGCCGCGCCTGATTGCGCCAGCCGGCAAACCTGCAAGACCGTACTTGCGGGCCATGCGCGCGGCGTGTTCCAGGGCAAGATCCTGGTGCGGCGTGAAGCGCAAAAGACCGATGGCTATCAGATGAACCAGGCTTTGCTGCTTTCAGAAGATGCCGAGATGGACAGCAAGCCGCAGCTTGAAATCTATGCTGATGACGTGAAGTGCAGCCACGGCGCCACCATCGGCGCCTTGGATGCGGATAGTCTTTTCTATCTGCGCTCCCGCGGCGTGCCGGCGGATCAGGCGCGGTCCATGCTGGTTCAGGCGTTTTTGCATGAAGCTTTTGAAGGGCTGGAAGATGATGTATTGCGAGAAGCGCTGACCGCCGCCGTAGATGGCTGGTGGGTCCGGCATGGGACGGCATCATGAGTTTTGATGTCCAGCGCATTCGGCAGGATTTCCCGATCCTGTCTCAGCCGCAACACGGCAAGCCGCTTGTCTTTCTTGATTCAGGGGCGAGTGCGCAGAAGCCACGCGCGGTGATTGATGCCATGACGCGCTGCATGGAAACGGCTTATGCCAATGTCCATCGCGGCGCCTATCGGCTTTCCGAATTGGCGACTGATGCTTACGAAGCCTCGCGCGCTGCGGTCGCGCGCTTCATCAATGCGCCCGATGCGCGGGAAGTGGTTTTCACCCGCAACAGTACGGAAGCGATCAATCTGGTGGCGCATAGCTGGGGCCGCGGCGTGATGCGTCCGGACCAGGCGGTGCTGATCTCCGAGCTTGAACACCACGCCAATATCGTACCTTGGCAAATGCTGCGTGATGATCGCGGCAATCCCTTGCGCGTCTGCCGCGTGACGGAGTCCGGCGAATTGGACATGGAAGACCTGGCCGCCAAGCTTGCCGATGGCAAGGTGGGGCTGGTGGCGCTAGCGCATATGTCCAATGTGCTGGGGACGGTGACACCGGTTGAACGTGTGGTGGCGCTGGCCCATGCGCATGGCGCGAAGGTGTTGCTGGATGGGTCCCAGGCGGTGGTGCATCGCCGCGTGGATGTTGCTGCCATTGGCTGTGATTTCTACTGTTTCACCGGCCATAAGCTTTATGGGCCAACCGGCATTGGCGTGCTGTGGGGCAAGCTGGAACATCTGGACCGCATGCCGCCCTTCCTGGGTGGCGGTGACATGATTGAAAGCGTGAGCTTCGAAAAATCCACCTGGGCCAAGCCCCCTGCCAGGTTTGAAGCCGGTACGCCCGCCATTATTGAAGCGGTTGGGCTGCATGCCGCGATTGATTACGTGAATGCGATCGGCATGCCGGCCATTGAAGCGCATGAACGCGCGCTTGTGGATCATGCCATGCGGAAACTGTCAGATGTGCCTGGCCTTACGCTGCTTGGCCGCGCGCAGGATCGTGGTGGGGTTTTTGCCTTCGCGCTCGACAACGCCCATCCGCATGATCTTTCCACGTTGCTGGACCGCGCCGGGATTTGCATCCGCGCCGGGCGCCATTGCGCGGAGCCATTGCATACGCGCTTCGGTCTGGAACAGGGCACGGCGCGCGCCTCCTTTGGGCTTTATACCACGCCGGAAGAAGTGGATTACCTGGCCGGCGCGCTGGTGAAAGCGCGGGAGTTCTTTGCATGAGCGGCAATGATTTCTTCGGCGATTTGCGCGATTTGTATCAGGAAGTGATCCTGGATCATGGCCGCAAGCCGCGCAATTTCCGCCGGCTTGAAGATGCGGACCGTACATCGCGCGGCGATAATCCCATGTGCGGTGACCGCATGGAGCTTTTTCTGAAAATGGCGCCAGATGGGCATATTGCCGATGCCGCGTTTCAGGGCCGAGGCTGCGCGGTTTCCATGGCGAGTGCCTCGCTCATGACCGAAACCGTGATGGGCAAGACGCCTGCGGAAGCGCAAGCCCTCGGCGCTGCCTTTCGCGATTTGGCGATGACCGGCCAATGCCCCGCCTGCGCGGCTTCGCTGGAAGACGCCATGGAAAGGCTAACGCCGCTTTCAGGCGTGCATGAATTCCCAAGCCGGGTGAAATGCGCAACGCTTGCCTGGCATACGCTGAACGCCGCCCTTGCCGGCGCGAAGGAGGCGAGCAGTGAGTGACGACACCACCAAGATCGAAACACCCGTACACGCCGCCTGGACACCAGAAGGCGAGGTGAAGCCGCCAGCGGTGCCAGTTTCCGAAGACGCGGTGATTGGTGCGATTTCCACCGTCTTCGACCCGGAAATTCCAGTGGATATCTATCAACTCGGCCTGATCTACGCGATCGAGATTGGCGATGATGGTAAGGTGAAGGTGGAAATGACGCTGACCACGCCATCATGCCCTTCCGCGCAGGAATTGCCGAATCAAGTAGATGAGGCGGTGCGCGCATTGGATGGCGTTTCTGAAGTGCTGGTTGAAGTGGTGTGGGACCCGCCCTGGGATCATTCCCGCATGAGCGAAGATGCGCGTCTCGCGCTTAATATGTTTTGAGGTGATGGCATGAATGCAACCATTGAAGCCAAACCCGCCAGGCGCGCTTTGCCGCCGCTGATGTCGCTAAGCGATGGCGCGGCAGAACGGCTGAAGGGGCTCTACGCCAAGGGCGAGCAGGGCAAGTTCCTGCGCATTGCGGTGAAGACCAAGGGATGTTCTGGCCTTTCCTATGATCTTTCCTGGGTGGATGCGCCAAGGGCGGGTGATGAGAGCGTGACCGACAAGGGCGTCACGGTTCTGGTGGACCGCAACGCGACACTTTTCCTGATTGGCACGGTGATGGATTATGAGGTGAAGGCCATGTCAGCGGGCTTCACCTTCACCAACCCAAATGAAAAGGGCCGCTGCGGCTGCGGGGAGAGTTTTCACGTTTGATCGAGCGCTACAAAGCACTCGACCAATCCGCCGCGACGAAGCGGTAGCCGCTGCCTTCCTTGGCTAGATAGCCATTCGCCGGGAAGGGAAAATGATAACCGGTAATGCGGATGCGGTCCGTCGCCACGCGGTCATAAATCCGCCGGCGCGTCGCTTCCGCTGCCACCGCATCAAAATCAAAGATAATGTGGAAATCAGGGCGGCGCGCCAGAAGTTCTGGCCGGTTCGTGGTATCCGCCACGAACATCATCTGCGCCGTCCCATCGGCGATGTGATAGCAGGTATGGCCAGGTGTGTGGCCATGAGCCGCGACGGACCGCACGCCGGGAATAACCTCACTATCCGGCCCAACACGGCGCATGCGCGCCGCATAAGGCGCCAGGCGCCGCGCGCTATTGGCGAAATTGGCGCGCTGGCCTTCTGGGCTGCGCGTTTCATTGGTGGCATCGCCCCACCAGGCGATCTCAGCTTCGGGCACAATCACTTCCGCATTGGGGAAAGCGGCCGCGCCTTCGGCATTCAGCAGGCCATTCACGTGATCGCCGTGGAAATGGCTCATCACCACGCGCGTTACCTTGGCGGGGTCAATGCCGGCGGCCTGCATGTTGGCGATCATGCGGCCATTGGTCGCACCCGGGGCTGTGACGCCATTACCGCTATCGAAAACCACCAAATCGCGGCCGGTATCGAGGAAGGTGACAGTAAAAGGAATGACCAATCGGTCCTGAGGTAGGAAGGCATCGCGCAATACCGCCTGGACATCAGACAAGGGCGCGTTGCGAACAAAGCCTTCCAAGGGGCGCGCGAAAAACCCATCATGGACAGTAGTGACGGTAAAGGAACCCACCTTAAAGCGATAAAACCCGGGCGATTGCGTCTGCAGTGCCGGCGCGGTTTGGGCCGATGTAGTCCGCACAAAGGCGGGCGCGGCCAGCAGGGCGGTGGACGCGATTAAAGAACGACGCCGAAAAGCAATCATCACCGAGCTCCTTTAGGGGTTCTGGACAAGGTTCTTGATTTGTTTAAAACCATGGAAGAGGCATACTAAAAGACATCCAACCGCCTAGCAACGGACAGTTCGCTCACGTGCAACCCCCCTCTCCGCCTCGACCGATTGGTTTTTTTCGGAGATTCGTCAACAAGGTGACGGGGACATCAGAGGGCGGGACTCAAGGCCTCTTTCATCTGCGGTCTGAATTGGCCCGATTGCAGGCTTCTGTCACACAACTGAATTCAGCATTCGGCCGGCGCGACATCGCTTCAGTGAAGGCTTTGTTGGAAAATGCCCAACGCAGCGATTTTGAAGCGGCGGTGAGGGATCGAATTCATACCGTCCCTTTGCCTGATGGAACGGTTCTATGCCGAGTGCTTGGGCGTTACAAGATCTACGTGGATGCGGCTGACGCCACTTTGGCCCCTCATTTGATGTTGGAAGGCTTCTGGCAATATTGGGTTACCGCCTTTCTATGCAGAAATCTTGACCAGGGCGAAACTGCTTATGATCTTGAAGCGGGTTATGGCTATTACGCCCTGCTGCTGAGCGAATTGGTGGGACCCGAAGGACGCGTGGTAGCGCTTGAGTATAATCCATGGCTTTTCCAATTGCTGAGGCGCAACATGGCGTTGAATGGCCGCGATGGCATCGTGGTGACCCACCGTATTGTTGCTTCAAGCAAGGCCTCAGCAGCTAGGGAATTGCCGGTGCGCTTGGCTGGCTCCTCGAGAGAGATGAATCAAGCGGCACAGTTTCGGCGCGGCAGCGCTACCAGCTGTATCGCCCCGGCCATGACGCTGGATGGGCTGGAATCTGGTTCCGCCGATCTTGTACTTGTTTCTGCCTTTGCGCTCGAACAGGGGGCGCTTCAGGGCATGCAGGGCTTGATGGATCGGAGCCCTTCACTTCGGATTATTCTGGAATTCGTGGCCGATCGCTGCCCCGATCCCCGAGATACGCTTGAGTCTCTTGCCGCCCGTTTCCCATTGCGGTTCATTGATGTTGATGGTCGTGCGAAGCCCATCACCATTGAGCGGATACTCGAAGTTGGTCATCTAAGCCTTTTTCTGTCCCAGAACGAGCCTCACTGAGCGCCGCTACCGATCGGTCTGCCGAAATTCAAAAAGAAAGTCACCAGCGCCCGGCAAGAAGCCGCGCCATTACTACAATCGCTGCCATCAAATCATCAGTTTCCATCGCCTCACGCGGGTTGTGGCTGCCGTTTTGGTTGCGCACCAGCAGCATCCCGGTCTTCACGCCCACTGCGGCAAAATTATTCGCATCATGCGTGCCGGGACTATGCAGGCGCATGGCAGCGATACCGCCAGCAGCCGAGGCATCGGCAAGGCCCGACATCAGCGAAGGGTCCATCAGCCCAGGCGCAGCACTACTCCGCTCACCAAGCGTAATCGTCACGCGCCGACGCGCGGCGACGTCTGCCACAATTTCCTGTAGCTTGGCCTCCAGCGCCACAAGATGCGCGGCATCATAAGCGCGCAGGTCAAGGCTCATTTCAAAATCACCGGAAACGGCGGTCAGCGAATGCCGATCCACCGGCGTATGAAAGCGCCCGATCGTCACCGCCATGGGGCGGCCCGCGGCTTCCTCCGCAAGCCAAAGCTGTTCCAGACAAAGCGACAAATCCGCCCCAGCCAAAGCGGCATCTCGGCGGAAACGATGTGGCAGGCCGGTATGCGCATCCTCACCCGTGATGCGAATGAAGGGATGGCGAAGATTACCCGGATTGGCGAGGCAGATAGCAATCGGTACGCCCGCTTCCACCAGCTGCGGCGCCTGTTCGATATGCACTTCCAGATAGGCACCAATGTTGCTGGGGTCTCGCAAGGGCGTTCCCTGACTTAAACGCGCCGGATCGCCGCCCGCCGCCGCAATACTTTCGGCCAGCGTCTTGCCGGTGCGCGCATGGCGCAAATCCAACGCGCCGGCTGGCAAGCGCGCCAGCATGCAGCGGCTGCCAATCAGGCCAAGGCCGAACCACACCGCTTCCTCACACCGCAGCGCCAGCACTTCAATATCATGGTGCGGTGTGATGCCCGCCGCGCGCAGCGCCGCAACCGCGCCAATGCCTGAAATCACGCCCGCCGCGCCATCAAAATTGCCACCCTGCACAATACTATCCAGATGGGAGCCGATGATGATCGGCGGCGCTTCCGGGTTTTCGGCTGCCCAGCGCAGCGAAAGATTGGCGCCGGCGTCAATGCTGGCCTGCATGCCAAGCGCCTCACCTGCTTGGCGGATCAGGCGATGCGCTTCATTTTCGCGGTACCCATAGGCATCGCGCGTGATGCCGGGCGGGTCGGCGCCAATCGCCGCCACACCATCTAGCAGGCTTTGCACCAAAGGTTTTTGTGCCGCAATGGCTTCATCCAGTTTCATGCGGCCAGCGCCCTTGCATCGCGCAGCACCATATCCGCGGCTTTTTCGCCAATCATGATGCTCGGCACATTGGTATTGCCGGAAGTGAGGACAGGCATGATCGAAGCATCCGCCACACGCAGCCCGGCAATGCCGTGCACGCGAAGTTCCGCATCCACAACCGCCATCGGGTCGCTGCCCATCTTGCAGGTGCCAACCGGGTGATAGGTGGTCTCGGCTGCCTGCTTCACCCATTCGATGATCTCGGCATCACTTTGCCGCGCTGGCCCCGGCGCAACCTCGGTCAAGCGCAAGGCCGCCATGGCCGGCGCATACATGACGCTACGCGCAATCTCAATCGCGCGCACCGTCAGCGCCGCATCCACAGGCGCCGAGAGGAAATTGAAATTGATCGCCGGCGGCGCCTTGGGATCGGCCGAGGTGATATGGATCTGCCCCTTGCTTTCCGGGCGCATGACATGGGCGTAGCAGGTCATGCCCGATTGCGCGGAAAGGCGCGGGCCATTTGGTCCAGCTTCAGTGAAAGCTGGCACCCAGCCCAGCAAAAGATCAGGCGCTTCCAGCCCCTCGCGGGAGAATACAAAAGCGCGAATGGGGGCCGCCACCGCGCCCAACATGCCCTTGCCGGTCAGGGCATAGCGAAGTGCCTGCTCCACCAGGCCAAGCCCGCGGCCACGATCATTCAGCGTATAGCCCTTCGCACCCACCGCCCAGCGCGTGCGCGGCGCGTAGTGATCGCGCAAATTCTCGCCAACACCGGGCAGCGCATGCAGGGTTTCAATGCCAAGCGCCTGCAAGCGATCTGTCTGGCCAATGCCGGATAATTCCAGTAATTGCGGCGAATTGATCGAACCACAGCTGATGATCACTTCCCGCCCGGCTTGCGCCTCAAGCCTTTGATCGCCCTTGCTGTAACGCACGCCAATGCAGCGCTTGCCTTGAAAAATCAGCTTTTCCGCGAGTGCCCCGGTTTCGATATGCAGATTGGCGCGGCCGCGAATGGGGTCCAAATAGCAGGCGGCTGTGCTCATGCGGCGGCCGCCCGAAATGCTTGCCTGGCTCATGGCAATGCCATCCTGATGCGCGCCATTGTAATCCGGGTTGTGGCGAATGCCGACCTCGCCGGCTGCCTTGATCAGCGCCTGGAAAATCGCGTCGCGCGGTTCGGGATTGGTGACGCGCAACGGGCCGTCTGAGCCGCGATACGTGGCGTCACCATCGCCCTGATAGGTCTCAATCCGCTTGAAGAAGGGCAGCACATCCGCGTAGCTCCAGCCGCGATTGCCCATTTGCGCCCAGGTATCGAAATCCTGCGCCTGGCCGCGTACGAAAGCGAGGCCGTTGATCGCGCTCGACCCACCCAGAAGCCGCCCGCGCGGCACGGGCAGCCGCCGGCCATTGGTGGTGGCTTCCGGTTCTGAAGTGTAGAGCCAATTCACATCAGGATTATTGATCATGCGGGCATAGCCCACGGGACTGCGGGTCCAGCGATAGCCGGCGGGCCCGGCTTCCAGCAGCAACACCTTGTTGCGCGGATCGGCGGAAAGGCGATTGGCCACCACCGCGCCCGCCGAACCGGCGCCGATGATGATGTAGTCATATG
>JBILPX010000270.1:0-4726 GCA_044373565.1 Roseomonas sp. | reverse complement strand
CATCTGGTGGCGGAAGGGGTGGCGAGTGTCGCCGATGTGGATGCCGCCATCAGCGAAGGCCCTGGGCTGCGCTGGGCATTGATGGGCCCGCATACCACCTTCCACCTGGCGGGCGGAGAAGGCGGCATGGCGCATTTCCTGCACCATTTGCTGCCGGCGGTGACAAGCTGGTGGGATGATCTTGGCCATCCGAATGTGGATGCGGATTTGCAGCGCGTGCTTGCGGAAGGTGTCGCGGAAGGCACCAAGGGTGCCTCCACACGTGATCTTGCGGCTTGGCGTGATGCGGCTTTGGTGCGCTTGCTGGAGGCGCGGGGGAAGGTGTAACTAAACCCGCCCCGCCCGCAACAACCGCCCCGGCAGCGCGCCAGTCGCGACCCCATCGCGATAGGTCACTTCGCCATTCACAATGGTCGCCGCATAGCCTTCGGCCTTTTGCAGCAAGCGCCGCCCGCCCGCCGGCAAATCGCGCACCATGCGCGGCGCTTGCAGCTTCAGCGCGGCGAAATCAATCACGTTGACATCCGCCTTCATGCCCGCGCGCAACACGCCACGATCATGCAGGCCAGCCGCGCGCGCGGTGTCTGATGTCAGGCGGCGGATCATTTCTTGAACGGGGAACACCGCTTCCTTCGCATCCCGCGCCCAATAGGAAAGCAGGAAGGTCGGGAAGGACCCGTCCGAGATGAACCCCACATGCGCGCCACCATCGGAAAGCCCGGCAATGGCATTGGGATGGCGGAGACACTCCGCACTCGCTGAAAGCGTGTAATCGGCGAAATTCGTGAGCGGCGCGAAGATGAAGCCAAGCCCTCCATCCGCGATCAGCAGATCATAAGCGACTTCCTCGGCCTTACGCCCTTCCCGCGCGGCCATGGCGGCGATGGAAGCCGAAGCGGGCGGCGCGTAATCCGGCGGATCGCCGAAGGGGAACATGCGTTCAAAAGCAAGCCGCGAAATCAGCGGGAAATTGCTGCCCGTGATGCGATCTTCCGAAAGGATACGCGCGCGCCTGCCTGGTTCCGCCATGGCAGCGGCACGGTCAGCGGCGGGCAGATGCGCGATTTCCTTATAGCTTGGGCAACCGGAAAACGGGTTCTGGCTACCTTCCAGCCCCAGCAGAATGCCAATCGGGCGCGGCGGAAACACGGGACGGATCGGCAGGCCAGCCGCTGCCGCGCCATCGGAAAGTGCCAGCAATTCCTTCCAGGCTTCCGTGCGGTCATGCCGCGCCGTCAGCGAAAACACCACCTGCTGACCTGTTGCTTCCACCACGCGGCGCACCATGGCGAATTCAGTTGCAGGGTCGGGCGTGTTCCAATCGGAAACCAGTTCCAGCAAGCCGCCGCCGCCATCACGCAGGCCTTGCGCCAGGCCACGCAATTCATCTTCCTGCGCGCGGAGTGTCGGTGTCGGATCGCCCTTCAAAGTTTTGTGGCTGATGGTGCGGGATGTGGAAACACCAAAGGCACCCGCGCGCACCGCATCGGCGGTGATGGCGCGCATGGCGGCGATATCCGCCTGATTGGCGTTTTCCAGATTCAGTGCGCGTTCGCCCATGACATGCACGCGTACCGCGCCATGCGGCAGCAGGGCGCAGATATCTATATCCCGCGGGCGCGCGGCCAAAGCATCCAAATATTCGGGGAAGCTTTCCCAGGCCCAATTCAAGCCTTCATGCAGGATGGGGCCAGGGATGTCTTCCACCCCTTCCATCAATTCAATCAGCTTGTCGCGATCCGCCTCACGGCAGGGCGCGAAGCCAACGCCGCAATTGCCCATCACCGCCGTCGTCACGCCATGCCAGGCAGAAGGTGCCAAATGCGAATCCCACACGGCTTGCCCATCATAATGCGTATGGATATCAACGAAGCCGGGTGTCACTAGGTTGCCGCGCGCGTCAATTTCAGTGGCGCCGCGTTCCGGCACTTGGCCAATGGCGGTGATGCGCCCGCCGGCCATGGCCACATCCGCTTCCCGCGGCGCGGCCCCTGTGCCGTCAACCACCACACCGCCACGGATCACGATATCGGCCATCGATAGGTTCCCTTTCCAGCAAAAAATAAGCTGTCCCGCATTGAAGCCCCTGCCGGGCCGCGCTTCAAGACCAATGAAAGGTGGGCGGCGCGATCTGTTCAGCGGAACGATGCGCCCAATCCTGCTTTGGCACATTCCCAATCACGCGCTTCTGCGCCTCATGCAAATGTTCCGCCGCCTGGCGATAATCCATTGTCAGTACCTCGCCATTTTCCACAACCTTGCGGCCATCCACGAATACCGCCTTCAAGGCCCGGTCGCCCGCCGCGTAGATCAGGCTGCGAATGGGGTCATAGGCCGGGCGGATCATGGGGTGGGTGATATCCACCAGGGAGAAATCCGCCTTGCAGCCCACCGCGAGCCTGCCGATGTCATCCCGCCCAAGTGCAGTCGCCCCGCCAATAGTCGCAGCATTGAACAAATCCGTCGTGCTGAGCGTGCGCGGTGAATTCGCCTGGGTGCGCGCGATATGCGCAGCAAGCCGCATTTCATCCAGCATATTATGCGGATAGGTATCCGTCCCGATCCCCATATTCACGCCGTTGCGAATATAGCGCCCCAAATCACGCAAAGCGATGCCGCGGCGCGCGAAAACAGTCGGGCAATGCGCAACCGTGGTGCCGGTTTCCGCCAGCCGCTTCAGATCAGTTTCCGTATGCCAGCGCGTGGAGGGATGATCATCCAGGAAAATCCCATGCCCGATGATCGCGCGTTCGCCGAGCAGCCCGAGTGAATCAAGCCAGCCGATCGGCGTTGTGCCATGCCGGCGCGTGATTTCGTGGAATTCCACCACGGATTGTGCCGCATGCACCTGCCAGGAAAGCCCGCGCTTATTGGCCTCAGCCCGACTATCCTTCAAAAGCCCGGCCGAGCAGGTATCAATCTGCGCTGGCACCACCATGCCAAAAAGACGACCGCATTCATGCTGTTCAGCGCGCTCCACCAGGCGCAGCGCTTCTTCCATGGCTTTTTCGCCGGCCTTTTCGTCCCATTCATATTCAACCACATGGCCATTCTTGGTGGACCAGCGCGCTGAGCGGAACATGGGCGCGACACAAACCCGCATGCCCGCTTCCGCCAGCAGATCAAGCCAGCCTGGATGCGCCATGGACAAATCGGCCAGCGTGGTCACACCCGAAAGCAGCAATTCGGAAAGCGCCACGCGCACGCAATGCGGCACGGCTTCCGCATCCGCACGGAAGATCGGCATGTATTCGTAAAGTGAGGAATTATAGAGCCCCGGTGAGCCGATCTCATCCAGAAAACCCTTATTCATCGGCTCACTGGAAGGATGGGAATGGATATTCACCAGACCCGGCATGATCATCAGGCCCTTGCCATCCATCACCTCATCAGCGGGGCCTTCATAATGCCGGCCCACAAAACGCAGCACGCCATCGGTGAAGGCCATATCTGCGTCAGGCAGATAGGTATGGGATTTTTCAGACGCATCCCAGGCGACAATCAGATCAGCCTTGCGGATCAGGGTGGTTGGCATGCCGGTATTCTCCCGTCTGGTCTTGGCTTGTGATGTAGCGTGATCGAACTTGCTGACAGAAGCTATAGCCCTTGAATATTGACACCGCATCGGGCGGCTTCTGGGCCGCGTGTTTCAGTTTGCAGGATCGCCAATTTCCTTGAAAGCGCTTCTCATGCGCGCAACTTGGCTTTCCAGCCGTGCCGGCACTGGCCCGAAACTGAGCACCTTATTCAGGCTCGCTTCCGCCTCTGCCGTGCGGCCAATGCTCAGCAAAGCTTCGGCCAGGCCCAAATGGGCATCCATGGATGTTGGGGCGCGGCGCGTTGCCTCATTCATGGCTTCCAGCGCGGCCTTGCCATCATATTGCGCAAGGCGCAGCCGGCCGAGCAATAAATGCGCTGCCGGGCTATAGGGATCATAAATCAGCGCATCCTGCACCAGCTTTAAGGCTTCCTGGCTACGACCAAGGCGGAGCATGATTTCGCCCTTTTCGGTCAAGGCGGTGGGGTCGTCAGGCCGCAAGGCCAAACCCTTTTCGATTTCTTCCAGGGCTTTCGCGTAGTCACCCCGTTCGCGGATCACTTGTGCGATGCCGGTGTGAATCCAGAAGGCGGCAGGGTCCAATTGCCGCGCGCGCGCGTAGTCCTCCATGGCGGCATCCAGCCGGCCCAGCAGGAATTGCGCGCGGCCGCGGCCATAAACAAAGCCACCATCATTGGGGTTATTCGCAACCAGGGCTGCGAATATCGCATAGGCTTCCTCACCCCGACCGGACCGCAGGAAGGAACGCCCGATCAGTGCCCGCACCGTGCGTTCCGCATCCGGGTCCAGCCCATCCAGCAGCAGCATACGTGTCAGTCGCTCACGCACCTGGGTTTCCACGCCAAGGGTTTGCGCCAGGTGCCAAGCGTAAAGCTTCGGGAAAACAATTCGCCAAACCTCTGGTGCGCCAGCGGCGAGCAGCGCATCCACCTCATTCAGGGCGAAGCCGCCGATATCGGCAATCTGCCCATGCCCCGCGAGGCGCAGGCGAAGCTTTAGCTTATCCTCATCCAAAACGATTTCCCCAGAAACGCGGCGTGGCGCGACACCTAAAAGGTTGCGCGCAATATCGGCCAGGGCACGCAGCGAAATACCGGCGATGGGAACGTTGAAATCAGGCTTTTGGCCGATAAGTTCCACATGCGGGCGCACCACCCTTTCGGATGT
>JBILPX010000269.1:0-4734 GCA_044373565.1 Roseomonas sp. | reverse complement strand
CAAAGAAGCGCTTCGGGCGTTGCAGTGCATTGGCATCCACACCACCGGTCAACACCTTGCCGGATGATGGCACAACGGAGTTATAGGCGCGGCCCAGGCGCGTGATGCTGTCCAGCAAAATCACCACATCGCGCTTATGTTCCACCAGGCGCTTGGCTTTTTCCAGCACCATTTCGGTCACTTGCACGTGGCGGGTCGCCGGTTCGTCAAAGGTGCTGGCCACAACTTCACCGCGCACGGTGCGGGCCATATCCGTCACTTCTTCTGGCCGTTCATCAATCAGCAGCACGATCAGGAAGACTTCGGGATTATTCGCCGTGATGGATTTGGCGATATTCTGCAGCATCACGGTTTTACCCGTACGCGGCGGCGCCACAATCAAGGCGCGCTGGCCCATGCCGATCGGCGAAATCAAATCAATGACGCGATGGGTATTATCCTTGGTCGGCCCCTTGGCGACGCTTTCAACCTCCGGATTTTCCATCTTGAGCCGACGGTTCGGATAAAGCGGCGTCAGGTTATCGAAATTGATCCGGTGGCGCAGGCTTTCGGGATCTTCGAAATTGATCGCATTGACCTTGAGCAGAGAGAAATAACGCTCCCCATCTTTCGGCGCGCGGATCTGGCCTTCCACCGTATCGCCGGTGCGCAGGCCGAAGCGGCGCACCTGGGCGGGGGAGACATAAATATCATCGGGTCCGGGCAAGAAATTCGCCTGCGGGCTGCGCAGATAGCCAAAACCATCGGAAAGGATTTCAAGCGTGCCTTCCCCGAAAATCGCCTGATCATTATCGGCGAAGGTCTTCAGGATGGCGAACATCATATCCTGCTTGCGCAGTGATGATGCGTTTTCGATCTGTAATTCCTCAGCGAAGGCGAGGAGGTCCGCGGGGCTTTTCGCCTTAAGTTCTGAAAGATGCATCTGTGGCCTTGGCGTTTCAGTCATCATGGGAGTCGGGATCAGACCGGCTGCAGGCATCGCCACGGGGCGACAAAACCAGTGTCACCGGATGCTCTCCGCCTCAGGCGGTGCATCCGATAAGGTCCCGAAAACGGGGAAGGAGGGATTTGCAGCCGCGCGCCAATCACGGATCAGCGGGCACCACGAAAGAGTAAGTAGACTTAGACTATGGAGTACAGCGCGCCGCGTCAACCATCGCCGCGCTGTTGCAGGGTCAAAACGCCCGTTCAGAACGGCTTCACGATCACCATAATGACAATCAGGATCAAAAGCAGCGTCGGTACTTCATTGGCGATGCGCCAGGACCGCTCGCTCCGGGTATTGCGGTCTTCGGCAAAAAGGCGCCGGGCGCGGGCCAAATCCATATGGAAGGCGGTCATGCCCAAAAGCCCAAAAAGCTTGCCGTGCCACCAGCCGGCGCGCCAATCCACCACGCCGGGGGTCAGGATCAACAGCAACCCGAACAGCCAAGCAGCGATCATCGCCGGGTTCATGATGGCGCGCAGCAGGCGCCGTTCCATGATCTTGAACAGCGCCACCTGGGCGGAACCAGGCGCCTGTTGCGTGTGGTAGATGTAAAGCCGGGGCAGGTAGAAAAGCCCTGCCATCCAGGCAAAAACGCTGATCAGATGCAGCGCCTTGGTCCAGGCATAAAAGGGGGCCAGAGCCTCAATCACCATGGGTCATTCATCCTTTTCAGCATGGACCGGCACTAAACGCGGATGCGGCCCATCTTCCAGCCTCCAGCGCGCCAGCACCGCTTCCCGCACGCGCGCGCGCACCACCTTGCCCTGCGCATTGCGGGGCAATTCCGGCAGCGTGAGCCAAGCGCGGGGGCGTTTATGACGCGCCAATTGTTCCACCAAGGGTAGTGCCGCGGCTTCCCAGCCGGAAGCCAGGCCATCCGCGACCGCGATGATGACCTCGCCCCAATAATCGGAAGCCAGGCCCAGCACGCAAATCGCGCGGCCCTGGCCGGCTTCTTCCAGCACCATTTCGATTTCGGCTGGGTGGACGCGATAGCCGCCGCTTTTCATCACATCGGAAGCCCGGCCCGCCAGGCGCAGCCGGCCTTGCGCATCCACCGCGCCCAAATCCCCGGTGCGATGCCAGGCGCCGGCGGGGCGCGGCACCAGCCCATCCGGGCCGATCATGCCAATATTCATATGCCGGGCGCGCAGCCAGATATCGCCCGATTCGCCAGATGGCAGGGGGCTGCCGGCCTCATCGCGAATAGCGATTTCAACGCCGGTCGCCGGCCAGCCGAGATTGGCGCCAAGCCCATCATCGTCTGCCGCCATGGCGGCGGCGACATCGGGGCCTTCCAGGATGGTGATGGGGTTGAAGCATTCACTCATGCCATAGGTCACGCGCACCACGGGGCCGAATTGGGCTGCGGCGCGGGCGTAAAGCTCGCGCGTCAGGGTTTGCGTACCACAGAAAATCACCTTCAGCCCCGGTACGGCCTGGCCTGGGAACAAGGCCAGCAGCTTGGCCAGCACGGTGGGCGGGGCGAAAATCGCGGCCAGCGCGGGGGCGGCGAAAACAGGCGCGATGTGTTCGGCCCGCACCCCATCCTGCAATACCACCTCTCCGCCGTGATCGAGCCAGGCATAGGTGATCAGCGCCGCGCCATGGGTGAAGGGGGTCATCAACAGCACGCGTTCACCCGGCTGCGGTGTGAAGGGCAGCACGGCGCGTTGCAGGATATTGGCGAGGTACCGCCCGCCATGGCTATGCAAGATCGCCTTGGGCTTGCCCGTGGTGCCGGAGGTGAAAATGATCCGCCCCCAGGCATCGGATGGCACGGGGGCCAGCGGCGTGAAGCTATCATCCGGGGCGATATCTTCCAGCGGCAGGGGGTCGAATCCCAAAGCTGCGAGCCGGGCTGCGGCAGCGCGCGGCGCTACAATGCGCTTGAAGCCGGTCAATTCCGCATACCAGCCCAATTCCGCATCGGTGGACCCGGTATTGCACGGCGTTTCCGCCACACCCGCCATGGTCAGGCCATAGCTCACCCAGGGCGCATCGCAGCCATTGGGAACGAAGGTTGCCAAGGGTTGGCCGGGCTTGAAACCCTCCGCCAACAGCCGCCGCGCCAGACCATGGGCGCGGGCGGAAAGCGCGGCATAGGTGATTCTGGCGTCACCATCCGTGATCGCGATGCGGGGCCCGAAGCGCCGCGCGAGGGTCAGAAGGTCCGAAGACCAGGGAATGCCATCCTGCATGGCGGCAAAGTCTCGCCTGCCGGGGCGTGCGTCAATGCGGGGCTTGATTGCTGGGCGTGGTTCGGGCGGGATGGGGTGAAGGAAGGAAACACCGCCATGGAATCGCTTAGCTCACCAACCTTGCCGCAGGGCATCCGCTCCCGCTTTCTTGAAGGCATCAATGGGTTGCGCGTCCATATGCTGGAAGCCGGGCATGAAACGCCGGGCCGGCCTTGCCTGTTGCTGCTGCATGGCTTTCCGGAACTCGCCTATTCCTGGCGGCATGTGATGCTGCCCTTGGCGGCACTGGGCTATCACGTGGTGGCGCCGGATCAGCGCGGTTATGGCCGGACCACGGGCTGCGATACGGAATACGATGCTCCGCTGGCGCCATTTCGCCTGACCAATTTGGTGCGTGATGCGCTGGGGGTGGTGGCGGCGCTTGGTTACCGGGAAGTGGCGGCGGTGATCGGGCATGATTTCGGATCTCCGGTAGCTGCCTGGTGCGCGCTGACGCGCCCTGATGTGTTCCGTCGCGTGGCGTTAATGAGCGCACCTTTCGCCGGCGGGCCGGATTGGCCAAAGCCCGGCCAGCAATCCAGTGGTTCTTCCGCCATGCCGGGTTTGGATGAGGCTTTGGCCGCCCTGCCGCGCCCGCGCAAACACTACCACGCCTATTACGCCACGCGCCCGGCCAATGCGGATATGATGGGCGCGGCGCAGGGGCTGCACGCTTTCATGCGCGCCTATTACCACCACAAAAGCGCCGATTGGGCGGCGAATAAACCGCATAAGCTGCGTGATTGGTCGGCTGGTGAAATGGCGAAGCTGCCAACTTACTATGTGATGGACCGCGCCGAGACCATGCCAGAGACCGTCGCGCATGAAATGCCAAATGCCGCCGAGGTCGCGGGCTGCGCCTGGATGACGGAAGCGGAAATGGCCGTCTATGCCGAAGAATATGGCCGCACGGGCTTTCAAGGCGGGCTCAATTGGTATCGCACCCGCTTTGCGCCAGAAGTGAATGCAGATTTGGCGCTTTTTGCTGGGCGCAGCATTGATGTGCCGTCCGTCTTCATCGCGGGCGCATCCGATTGGGGCGTGTTCCAGGCGCCTGGCGCCTTTGAGCGTATGCAGGGCATTGCCTGCACGCGCATGGCGGCCGCGCATCTGGTGCCGGGTGCCGGGCATTGGGTGCAGCAGGAACAGCCCGCGCGCACGGTGGAATTGCTCAAGGAATTGCTGGCGCGTGAAGCTTGACTAAATTCACGTGCGGGTGATGCTTTTGCCGAAGAGGATCATCCAATCATGCAAGACAATACCCGCCTGAACGGCAAGGTCGCGATCGTTACCGGCGCTGGTTCGCGTAATCCTGGCGCCGGCGCCACCACCATTGGCAATGGGCGGGCGATTGCCGTGCTGCTGGCGGCGCGCGGGGCGAAGGTGCTGTGCCTTGATGTGGATCTGGCCGCACTTGAAGAAACCGCGGGCCTGATTGCCGCTGAAGGTGGCGTTTGCGCCGTGAAGGAAGCCGATGTTTCCAAGGCTGATGATTGCGCGGCGGCG
>JBILPX010000268.1:0-4738 GCA_044373565.1 Roseomonas sp. | reverse complement strand
ATCATCACTGCGCCCTATTTGCTGGAAGAACTCTGGTCGCTCGCCGGGCGCAAGCTTGCGCAGGATATTGATCTGCGCGCGATGGACCCCTTCTATCTGATACGCTTTGATGACGGCGACGTGATGCGCTGCTCTGCGGATCTTGATGTCACGCGGGCCGAGGTCGCGCGGATTGCGCCGCAAGACAGTGCAGGCTTTGAGCGTTTCATTCTTGAAAGTGAGCGCATCTTTCGCGTAGCCTTCGCCGATCTGGCCGATAAGCCTTTCCATAGTCTTGCAAGCCTGATCAGTGCCGCGCCGGATTTGATCCGGCTGAAGGGCTATCGCACCGTCTATAGCCGCGTCTGCGATTATTTCACCAGCGACAAGCTGCGCGTTGCCTTCAGCTTCCACCCGCTGCTGATCGGCGGGAACCCCATGACCACCACCGCCTATTACTGCCTGATTGCGCATCTGGAACGGCTGCATGGTGTGCATTACGCCATGGGTGGCATGGGCGCGCTCGTGCAAGGCATCGTCGATCTCGCGACAAGTCTGGGTGGTAGCATTCGCTACAATACCGAAGTGAAGCGCATCACCACCGAAGGCCGCCGCGCAACAGGCGTTGAGCTGGCCGATGGCGAAAAGCTCGCCGCCGATATCGTTGTCTCTAACGCCGATGTTGCCTGGACTTACAGCAAGCTTCTGCAGGATTTCCCGCGTCGGCGCTGGACAGATCGCAAGATCGCGCGGGCGCGCTATTCCATGAGTCTTTTCGTTTGGTATTTCGGCACCAAGCGCCGGTATGATGATGTCTATCACCACACCATGGTGCTAGGGCCGCGCTACCAGGAATTGCTGCACGATATTTTCACGCGCAAGCACCTGGCAGAAGATTTCAGCCTTTATCTGCATCGCCCGACCGCGACGGATGACTCAATGGCGCCGCCGGGCTGCGATTCCTTCTACGTGCTCGCCCCCGTGCCGCATCTGGGCGGCAAGGTAGATTGGGCCAAGCATGCGGAACCCTATCGCAAGGCCGTCGAAAAGCGCTTGGAAGAAACAGTCTTGCCGGGACTTGGTGAGGCGCTTGTCACATCACGCATAATCACGCCGCAGGATTTTCAGGATCGGCTGCTATCGGTGAATGGCGCCGCCTTTGCGCTGGAACCACAGCTTTTCCAAAGTGCCTGGTTCCGCCCGCATAATGTGAGCGAAGAAGTGCAGGGGCTTTATCTTGTTGGCGCCGGCACGCATCCGGGTGCGGGTGTGCCGGGCGTGATTTCCTCAGCCAAGGTCTTGGATCAGCTTGTGCCGCATGGTGATACGCTTAGGCGTAACTAAATTCGGGCCGCCCCAATCCTGATCGCACTGCGCGCGCCGGCCCAATCTTCCAAAAGCCGCGCCGCGGCAAGGCGCCCAGACATTGCCGCCATGGGAATACCAGGCCCGGGATGCACGGAACCGCCGGCCAGATACAGCCCTTGCAAACGCGTCACGGCGCCCGGGCGCGCGAAAGTTGCAGTCGAGCCATGGCCGGCGCGGCCATAAAGCGCGCCACCTGAACCCGGGAAAAGCCGCGCGAAACCTTCTGGCGTGGTGACCACTTCCTCACCCGCGCTGCGCGCCACATCCAGGCCACAGGCTTTAAGCAGGCCAAAGCCACGTTCACCAAGTTCAGCGACTTCATCAGGCGTGTGGCCGCGCCGATCGCCATCAGGCGGCGCATTGATCAGAACGAGCATCCGTTCCTGCGTACCTTGCGCTGGTCCGGGCCCGGCTTCGCGATCCTGCGCGCAAATATAAACGGTCGGTGCGGTGGTGATGTCTCGCCGGCGGAAAATGGCGTCGAATTCCGCCGCGTAATCCTCGGCGAAAAACACATTGTGATGCACCAGCGGAAAGCCAGAGGTCGGCGCCTTCACGCACCAAGTGACGGCGGAAAGGGAACGCGCGGCGCGCGGCGTATCCTCGGCAGCGTTGCGTGGTGCTTGCCCCAAAAGCCCCTGCGCCAAGGCGGCCACATCGCCGTTGAAGACCACGGCATCTGCGGGAATTTCCTCGCCATTCGCCAAGCGCACACCGCTGGCGCGGCCTTGGCGGGTCAGAATCTCAGCAACCTCCGCACCAAAGCGGAACTCAGCACCCTTGGCTTCCGCCAGGCGTTGAATCGCATCTGCCACGCGCCGCATGCCGCCTTGCACGAACCACACGCCATCCTGTTCCACATGCGCGACAAGCATCAGTGTGGCCGGCGCCAACCAGGGGGAGCAACCGCAATAGGTCGCATAGCGCCCAAACAACTGGTGCAGGCGTGGGTCGCGAAAATGCTCACCCAAGGCATCCCATAGCGTCTTCATCGGCGCGGTGCGGATCAGCGCGGCGATATTCGTGATGCCCACGCGCTTCACAAGATCAAGCGGTGATGGGCGTTCGGCAGCAATGAAGGAACCCCGCAGCGTGCGGAAGATATCGGCGCTGCGCGCGCAAAAGGCGCGGTAGCCGCGTGCCTCGGCCGCACCGGCGAAATCCCCGATGGCATCAGCGGAACGCCCGATATCAGCGAAAAGATCCAGCCTGCCGCCAGCGCGCCAGGCATGCCGCGCCAGGATATCCGCTTTTTGCAAAGGCAGCGCAGCCTCAAGTGAGGCGCCGGCATCCGCGAACAGCCCCTCAAAAATCCAACGCATGGTAAAGACCGTGGGGCCGCCATCAATTGGGCTGCCGCCCACCATCACTTCGCGCATTTTGCCGCCTGGTGCTGCGGCGCGTTCCAACACCGTCACCGCCGCACCGCGCCGCGCGAGATCAGCGGCAGCGGCAAGCCCGCCCATGCCGGCGCCAATCACCAATACGCGTGGGGCAGCCATGTTACGTTGCAGCGCTTAGCCGCCGACTGCGTCCGGCGAATTGCCGATCCACCACGCGGCGATGCCAGATAATCAGCGAAACCCCAACCACCAACGGCACCGTCCACATGAAGGGATTAAGCGCCAATTCTGGAAAAATCCTGACGGAACCGAAGGCCATGAAGGCGGTGTAGACGGAAATGCCGGCACCCACCAAAGCCTTGATATGCTCCTTGATCCAGGAACCCGGCCCCGGCTCGCGCGCCATCAGAAACCACAGGTTTGTTGCCGCCGTCGCCAGCCCCACCATGCAAATGCCGATCATCAGTGGCTGGCCAATCATCCAGCCCTGCCAGGCGCAATTCAAGGAAGCTGGAATCAGCGCATATTGCAGGAAAAGATTGAGCCGCGTTCTGTTCAATTCATGCCGGCGCTTGTTGCGAATGGAAAGCCAGCCATACCAGGCAAGGTTCACCGTCAACAGCCCGGTCATCAGCATCATCCAGCCGAAAATGCCGCGGATGAAGGCCTCATCAAATCGGCCTTCCAGATGTGGGTGTGTTTCAATTGGCGCTGCCAGGGTCAGCAGACTCATCATCATGGCAAGGCAGCCGGTGATCAGCAGCGCGAAGGTGAAAACCTTCCCCCAGCGTGCGTGATTGACGCCGCCCTTGCGCCCGATCACGGGCACCCAGAAAGCGATGGCGCCAATGCTGCCCGTCACAATATGGGCGGCAACCAGCGCATGGAACAGGAACAGGACCATCCGAGCCTCCCCAGCATTTAGGTGACAATTGCACTTGACATATATGGATGTAAAGCGTGGAAATCAGCTCATGTCAGGTCGAGGCATAAACAGCGCGCTTCGCCAGAGCGGCACAGAGATGGGGACGGGCAGGGGGGCATGAATCACGCGCTGAATTTCCGCGCTTTTGCGCCGCCGCGCCCGGAACCCTTGCCCGCGGTCATTGCGCTGATGCGCTGCATGATCCGCGGCGATGGTGATTTGCTCTCGCTTTTGCCGGCAGAAGCCTATCGCATGCCGATTGGGCCGCTGGGTTATTCCCGCCGGTCCACCATCATCGTCAATCGCCCCGATCTGGTGCGCGAGGTGCTGACGGATGCCAAGGGCATTCTGCCAAAAAGTGATCTGATGGTGCATGCGCTGGATCCATTGATTGGTGATTCGATCTTTGTCTCCTCCGGCGCTACCTGGCGGCGCCAGCGGGCCATGATTGACCCGGCCTTGACCATGATGCGCGTCAACCGTGCCTTTCCAGCGATGGAAGCCGGCGCGGCGGCGGCTGAGGCAACGCTTGCCGAGCACGCCGCGCGCGATACGCGCTTTTCGCTTGACCTGATGATGAGCCACATGACGGCAGACATCATCTGCCGCACGGTGTTTTCAACGGGGCTCGAGACGCGTGTTGCGCATGAGGTCTTCGATGCCTTCACCGAATTCGAACATAGCGTCGCGCAGGTTGAAATCCGGCGGTTGATTTTTGACCGCGCCTGGAAGCGCATTCCGCAAAAGGAAAGCGTGTTGAATGCCTGCGGCCTGATCCGGCGCTATTTGGGCGAATTGCTGGATACGCATTTGGGCGATGGCGCCAGCAGCTTTGACGATATCGCGAGCGCCATCATCGCCGCGCATGATGTGGAAGGCAAAGCCTTCACGCGTGAGGAGCTGATTGATCAGCTTGGCGTGCTGTTCCTGGCCGGGCATGAAACTAGCGCCAGCGCACTAACCTGGGTTTTCTATTTGCTCGCGACACAACCCGCTTTGGTCGCAAGGTTACGTGCTGAAATTGATGAGATCGTTGGGCCTGGGCCGATCCTGTTCGAACATACGCGCAAGCTTTTGTTTATACGCAATGTGTTCCGAGAAACGCTCCGGCTTTATCCGCCCA
>JBILPX010000267.1:0-4756 GCA_044373565.1 Roseomonas sp. | reverse complement strand
CTATGTCAAAAGCGAAACCACGCTCAATATGCTGAACGCCGGTCAGGCCACCATCATGGCGGTAGGGCTTACCATCACCATGCTGCTGGCAGGCCGCGGCATTGCCGATGGCAGCATGAGTATTGGCGATCTGGTGATGGTGAATACTTATCTGATCCAGCTTTATCAGCCCTTGAACATCCTTGGCTTCGCCTATCGCGAAATCAAGCAGGGGCTGACGGATATGGAGCAGATGTTTGCGCTGCTGGATGTGCCCGCTGAAGTACGCGACGCGCCAGATGCCGTGCCGCTGGCCCTTGGGGCTGGTGAAATTCGCTTTGAGGATGTGCGCTTTGGCTATCGGCCAGATAGGGAAATCCTGAAGGGCGTTTCCTTCACTGTGCCGCCGGGGCGGATGCTCGCCATTGTCGGGCCAACAGGGGCGGGGAAATCCACCATCTCTCGCATGCTGTTTCGCTTTTATGATGTGACAGGTGGGCGCGTTTTGGTGGATGGGCAGGATGTGCGCGGCATGACGCAGCAAAGCCTGCGTGCTGCCATTGGCGTGGTGCCGCAGGATACTGTGCTGTTCAACGACACCATTCGCTACAACATCGCCTATGGTCGGCCAGGTGCCACCGATGCGGAAATCGAAAACGCGGCGCGGCTTGCGCAGGTGCATGATTTCGTGACGCGCCTGCCAGATGGCTATGCGACTCGTGTGGGTGAACGTGGCCTCAAGCTTTCCGGTGGCGAAAAGCAGCGAGTCGCGATTGCGCGCACCATTCTGAAAGACCCCCGCCTGCTGATTTTGGATGAGGCGACAAGTGCGCTTGATACCCGCACCGAACAGGACATCCAGGCGGCTTTGCGCGATGTGGCGCGCAACCGCACCACACTTGTCATTGCGCATCGGCTTTCGACAGTGGTGGAGGCGGATGAGATAATCGTGCTGCAGGATGGTGCCATTGCCGAACGCGGTACCCATGGTGGCTTGATCGCCGCCGGCGGGCTTTATGCCGATATGTGGCGCCGCCAATCTGAAGCCATGGCAGCGGCCGAGGCAGCAGCGCGCGCCCAGGCCGCAGCCGATTTGGAGATGCCCCGGCAACGCCCCAATGCGGCACCCCCTTCCACTGGCCTCTGAGCCTCCCTATTTGGCTGTTACATTCAGGAGTTACCCATGCAGATGGACCCAGAAGGCATCGCGCCCGAGGATTTAAGCCATGCCGGTTCAATCGTGGACAAGGCGATTGAATATATGATGGAGCAGCAAATCCAACCTATTTCCATCGCCTCTGCCCTGCTGGGCGGGGCGCTTGGGGTGCTGACCCGGACCTTGGATGACCGGTCCGTGGCCGGTGTGCTGCGCCAGGCCTTGGCTTCGGTGGAAAGCGGCGAATTTCGCGCTCCGCCCCCTGCTTGATACTTGACGCCGCCGACGCTTCCGGTCAAAAGCGCCTCTTCATGTTGAACCCGCGTGCAGGCTGTCCTGCGCGCTCTTATGTTTGGATTTCCGCTATGTCTCGCCGCTGCATCATTACGGGCAAGGGTGTTCTGACGGGTAATAATGTCAGCCACGCCAATAACAGAAGCCGCCGCCGCTTCCTGCCCAATCTGCAGGAAAGCTCCTTCTGGTCGGAAATTCTGGCCGCACCAATCAAACTGCGCCTTTCCACCAACGGCATCCGCACCGTGGAACATAATGGCGGGCTTGATGCCTTCCTGCTCGGCACGCCGGACCGCAAGCTGACGGTGGACGCCATTGTGCTGAAGCGCCGCCTGGAGCGTGCCCAGGTCGCCAAGGCCGCCTGAGGCGTCTTTTTACCGTGCCGTTCTAACCCGCGGAGGGCAGCTGCCGCGGGTTTTTTTATTGCCTACTGCCCCGCTGCCGCTCAATTTCCCGCCAGCGGGCCACATTGCGGTTATGTGCATCCAGCGTTTCCGCGAGGGCATGCCCGCCCGAACCATCCGCCACAAAATATAGAAAATTGCTGGTCGCGGGCCGAGTCGCGGCGCGGAGCGAGTCGCGCCCTGGATTGGCAATCGGCCCCGGCGGCAGGCCGCGATTGCGATAGGTGTTAAAGGGGCTGTCGCGGTCCAGATCGGCCCGCGTAATGGCGCGTTCCAGTGCTGCCCCGCCTGTTGCGGCATAGACCACTGTCGGGTCTGATTGCAGCGGCATATTGCGCCTGAGGCGATTGATGAAGACGGAAGCGACCAGCGCGCGTTCCTCGGCCTTGCCGGTTTCGCGTTCAATGATGGATGCCAGGATCAACGCTTCCCGCGCGCTGCGGATTGGCAGATTGGGCGCACGGTCCCGCCAGGCTTCGGCCAGCGCGGTATTCATCGCCGCCTGGGCGCGGCGGATCAGCGCGGCGCGGCTATCGCCCCATTCAAACGCATAGGTTTCGGGCAGGATACTGCCCTCGGCGATCGGCTCCGCCTCACCCATCAACCCTTCGGTCTTATCCAACAAAGCCTGGACTTGCATGGCGGAAAGCCCCTCAGGGATCGTCACGCGGCGCTGGATAGACCTTGCCTCACGCAGGATTTCCAGGATCTGTTTCAGTGAAGCGGCTGCCGGGAAAGCGAATTCCGCCGCGCGCAAGGGGCCGGCACTTTTAGTGAGCTGACTTGCAATCAGGAAATGCCGACCATCGGCGATGATGCCGGCTTCCTTAAGCGCGCTGGCAATGGCTTCAGTCCCGCCGCGCGGAATGACCAGGGCCTTATCGGAGGCCAGCGGCCCAGGGGCTTCGTAGAGATCACGCGCCCATTTGGCCGCCGCGCCAAGGCCAATCAGCACTGCCAGGCAAAGGCTCAGCAGGACAATCGCCACCCGCCCGCGGCGTTTGCGCGGCGCGGGCGAGGCTTCACTCATTCTAGATTAAGGGGCGCCGCGGAAGATGATGCAGGCATTCGTGCCGCCAAAGCCGAAGGAATTGGACAGCGCGATATCAATTTTGCGCGGTTGGGGTTCTTTCGCCACGCGATCAATCGCGCTTTCACGCGATGGTTTTTCCAGATTGAGCGTGGCGGGGGCCACCTGGTCACGAATAGCGAGGATAGAGAATATCCCCTCCACCGCGCCGGCCGCACCCAGCAAATGCCCGACAGCCGATTTGGTGGAAGACATGGCAAGCCCACGCGCTGCATCGCCCCAAAGGCGCTCCACCGCTTCCAGTTCAAGGTCATCCCCAAGCGGGGTGGAGGTGCCATGCGCATTCACATATTGGATTTGTTCCGGCGTAATGCCGGCACTGGCAAGGGCGGCCTTCATGGCGCGGAAGGCGCCATCATGGCCCTCGGCCGGGGCGGTGATGTGATAGGCATCACCGCTCATGCCATAGCCGATCACCTCGCCGTAAATCTTGGCGCCACGCGCCTTGGCGTGTTCCAATTCTTCCAGCACAACCACGCCGGCGCCTTCGCCCATGACAAAGCCATCGCGCGATTCATCCCAGGGGCGGGATGCAGCGGTTGGATTGTCGTTGAAGTTTGTGGAAAGGGCGCGTGCGGCGCAGAAACCGGCCATGCCGATTTCACCCACTGCCGCTTCCGCCCCGCCGGCCACCATCACCTCCGCATCGCCCAGCGCAATCAGCCGCGCCGCATCGCCCAGCGCATGTACGCCGGTGGCGCAGGCGGTCACTACGGAATGGTTGGGGCCCTTGAAGCCGTAGCGGATGGACACTTGGCCGGATGCCAAGTTGATGAGCGCTGATGGGATGAAGAAGGGGGAAATCCGCTTGATTTTGCCTTGCAAGATCAGGGAAGCCGCTTCGTGGATTGTCTCAAGCCCGCCAATGCCGGAACCGATCATCACGCCGGTGCGGCAGCGCTGTTCTTCATCCTGCGGGACCCAGCCGGAATCGGTGACCGCTTCATCCGCCGCGACCATCGCGAATTGGATAAAGCGATCCATTTTCTTCTGATCCTTGACCGGGATCCATTCATTGATGTCTAGCTCGCCATTCGCCTTCTGGCCCGCGGGGATCTGCCCCGCAATCCTTGCCGTCAGGTTAGACACATCAAAGGATTTAATGGCAGCAATGCCGGAATGGCCGGCCAGCATGCGCTTCCACACATGCTCAACGCCGACACCCAGCGGGCAGGCAATACCCATGCCCGTCACGACAACGCGACGAGGCGCAAAACCCTTCTGAAACACGCGCGTTTCCCCGTTGGATCAGCGAAGAGGCGCTCAGGCGCCCTTGTGCTTTTCGATGTAGTCGATCGCGTCCTTAACGGTCGTGATCTTTTCCGCAGCATCATCGGGGATTTCCACGCCGAAGGCTTCTTCGAACGCCATCACCAGTTCAACGGTGTCAAGGCTGTCCGCGCCCAGGTCGTCAATGAAGGATGCCTCAGTGGTCACTTTGGCTTCTTCGACGCCAAGGTGCTCGATCACGATCTTCTTGACCTTCTCGGCGGTATCGCTCATCGCGTAACTCTCCATTTGGCGGGTCTTGGCCCGCGATCCCTAAAACAATGCGGCTGGCTGCCTGATGGCTTGAGACTCGAGCCTCACGCCGACCGTCGGCGACGCCTTAACATAGCTGCAACACGGGGCCTAGGCGGGAGAGGGCTGTTTGGTCAAGTTTCCGGCAAGAAAGCGCGCCTCGCCCTTAGTAAGCGGCATAGAGATACATCGGCAGTGGCTGCGTCTCGTCCTTGACCGAGGTTACGCCCGGCACACTCTCTGCAAGGACCCGAAGGCCGCGTTTGATGGCTTCTGAGCGGGAAAAGCCGTGAAAGGTCACCGCGCCATGCT
>JBILPX010000032.1:0-15487 GCA_044373565.1 Roseomonas sp. | reverse complement strand
CTCGTTTTTCGAGCCAGTAGCTCTGCGCCGGCGGCATGGCATCAAAAGCAGATTCAACGCCGAGCTTACGCGCCGCATCGGTTGGCCAATTGGGGTTATAGAGAATCTCGCGCCCAATCGCGATCAGATCGGCATCGCCAGCTTGCAGAATCGCCTCCGCCTGATCGGCATGCACAATCAAGCCGACTGCCATGGTCGCGATTGGTGCATCCTGCCGAAGACGCCGCGCATAGGGCACCTGATAACCATAGCCAGGTCGCGTGGCCTTCGGCGGACCGCCGCTGATACCGCCGGACGAACAATCCACCACATCGATACCAGCAGCACCAACAAGCCGCGCGAGGCGAATGCTTTGTTCCACATCCCAACCCGAATCATCTTCGACCGAAAAACGCATGAAAAGCGGCTTATGCGCCGGCCAAACTGCACGTACCGCTTCCACCACTTCTAGCGCGAAGCGCATGCGGTTAAGCTCTGTCCCGCCGTATTCGTCATTGCGACGATTGGCGGATGGCGAAAGGAATTGATGAAGCAAATAACCATGCGCCGCGTGGATTTCTAACACGTCAAAGCCAGCAGCATCCGCACGCCGCGCGGCATCCGCCCAATGCTGCACGACTTGCGGGATTTCATCGCGCGTCAGGGCGCGTGGCATGGGGTCCCCCGCATCGCCAATCTCAGCGCTGGGGGCGACAAGTTCCCATGCCTCCCAATCAGTAATCGCAGGGCTTTGCACCAGCGGCGCACCACCTTCCCAGGGGCGAAAACGCCGCGCCTTGCGGCCGGAATGGCCAATCTGAATCGCCGGTACTGAGCCATTGGCGCGAATCAAATCCGCCACGCGCTTCATGCCGGGGATGAAGGCATCATCCCAAAGCCCAGTATCGCCGAGCGTGCCGCAGCCGCGCCGTTCCACCTTGGTGCTTTCCACCATCACCATGCCGGCACCACCCGCGGCAAAGCGCCCGGCATTCATCAAATGCCAATCGGTGATGAAGCCGCGATCGGCCGCATATTGATGCATGGGCGCGACCACCACGCGGTTCTTCAGCGTAACGCCACGTTTGGTCCAAGGCGTGAAAAGCAGGGGCAAGGTCATGGTGCAATCCTCCGTACCCGAAGCCTAGGGCAAGGAGGCTAAGCTGGACAGAGGGGCGTCAGCCCTTCACATAACCAAGTGTGTGATCGGTGCTGCACCGTTCCGCTGAACGTTTTGTCGGATCACCAAAGCCACCACCGCCGGAAGTTTCCAGCCGTACAATATCGCCTTTCAGCAAGCGCACCGCATCGCTTTTCGGTGCGATGGCTGTTTCCTGCCCGTCGCGAATACGCAGCAAGCGCCCAAGGCTGGCGGGCTTGCCGCCGGCAAGGCCATAGGGTGGAAAACGAAACCTATCCATATTCGCGGTGAAAATCCCAGCGGGGCTATCCACGCGCCATTCGCGAATAAGGCCAAGCCCGCCGCGATACTGCCCATCACCACCAGAATCAGGCTTCAGCCCGTAATACGTGATGGTCAGCGGCATTTGGCTTTCGATCATTTCGATCGGGATATTGCTGTTGTTGTGCATACCGAAGGACCAGGCATTCACGCCATCCTTGGCGGGGCTGGCGCCAGTGCCGCCAATTTCGATTTCCACCAGCACTTCACGCCCGCCATCCGCCGCTTCGGTCTGGAAGGTGGCCACGTAAGAACCGCCGTAATAGGCAGCCGGCATTCGGTCCGGCAGTGCCTGATGCAGGCAGCCGAACATGACATTAGCCAGCCGATGGCAAACCGCGACACGATGCGCAACGGATGCTGGCGCGCGGCAGGACGTGACACTACCTTCACGGTGGTGAATGCGAATGGGGCGATAGCAGCCCGCATTGGCCGGCATGGCGCCATCCGTTGCCGCGATAATGCTGTAATAGACAGCACAATTGGACATCGCCGGCGTGCAATTGATGGGACCACGCTGCTGATCCGCACAGGCGGTCAGGTCAACCTCAATCTCATCACCTTTGATGGTGATGGAGGCATAAAGGCGCACCGGTTCACCGGATACGCCATCATCATCAAGGAAATCTTCGAAGCTATAGGTGCCATCGGGCATGGCGCTAATAGCGGCGCGCATCGCGGCTTCACTCTGATCCAGGATGCGGCCTGTGGCTTCAATCAGTGTCGCGGCACCATAGCGCGCGGCGATGCGACGGATGGAAGCGGCGCCGACCTCAAGGCTTGCCAATTGGGATTGCAAATCACCCAGCATCAGCGCGGGCTTGCGCACATTCTGCCCGATCATGGCGTAGATGGCTTTGTTCAGCACGCCACCTTCAATCAGCTTCAGTGGCGGAATGCGGAGCCCCTCTTGAAAGACTTCCGTTGCTGTCGCAGCATAGGAACCAGGCGCCATGCCGCCCATGTCTATGTGATGGCAAAGCGCGCCCACGTAAGCCACTCGTTTGCCGTCATGGAAAACTGGCTTGAAGACCAATATGTCGTTCAGGTGCTGTGCGCCGCAATAGGGATCATTGGTGGCGACAACATCATCTTCGCGCCAATCCGCTGCATCTACAAAGCGGTCCAGCAATATGCGCAGCGCCGCGCCCATGGAATTCAGATGCTGCGGGATGCGTGCGGATTGCGCGACATTATTGCCATCAGCATCAAAGACCGCCGTGGAATAATCCAGTAATTCGCGCACCGTCGTGCTGCGGCTGGTGCGCCAGATCGTGATATCCATCTCGGCCGCTGCCGCGGTAAGCGCATTGCGGATGACTTCAATTTCGATGGGGCCGAGGCTCATGGCGCGATCTTCTTTGCAATCAGGGCGCCGCCGGCTGCAAGCCTTGCGTGCCAGGCGCGGGAAATCCAATGGGTGGCGAAGGCTTCTTCAATGATGGCAGGGCCTTCGACCAGATCTTCGGCGCCAAGCGCTTCGCGGTCCCAGACGGTCACGTCGCACCATTGCTGGCCATCAAAGGCGCGGCGCTTTGCTTTGCGCGCTGGGCGGGACGCCGGTGTTGGTTCGCGCAGTACCGGTTTCGCAAGCTTGCCTTTGGCAATGGCACGGAAGGTGACGATTTCCACTGCTTCATCCTGATTGGAATAGGAAAAGCGCTGCTTATGCGTGGC
This sequence comes from Roseomonas sp., assembly GCA_044373565.1. Lineage (GTDB taxonomy): Bacteria > Pseudomonadota > Alphaproteobacteria > Acetobacterales > Acetobacteraceae > Neoroseomonas. Next base: position 12,369 of record JBILPX010000032.1, on the reverse strand, counting down.
ATGAAAGCGCTGGATCAGGTCAGTCAAGGCAGCCTCATCCGGTGTCTGCACCGCGCCCCATGGGACAAGCAGTTCAAAGGCCTGCCCGTGATAACGCATGTCAGCGGCAATTGTGATTTCACGCTCATCAGTTGGAATGCCATCTTGTGCCAGTCTCGCATCCGCGGCCTGGCGCAATTCAGCGATGATGTCGCGCATTTGTGGCAGACCGCCGGGTTCAGCGCGCGTCAGCCTTGTGCGCGCCAAATCCTGCACCAGATCAGAAAACAGGATGCCATAGGCAGAAAGCGTGCCGGGTTCGCGCGGGAAGATCACTTCCGTGATGCCCATTTCCTCGGCCACTTCGATGGCGTGCAACCCACCAGCACCGCCGAAGGACAGCAGTGCGAAGTCACGTGGATCGAGCCCTTTTTCGAATAGCGAAAGCCGCACCGCCGCGCCGAGATTGGCGTTGGTGACCGTCAGCATACCCGCCGCCGCCAGTTCCAGCGACAAATGCAACGGCGCGCCGATGCGTGTTTCAATCGCGGCGCGCGTGGCCGGCATATCAAGCTTGATGGCGCCGCCAAGGAAGAAATCAGGATCAAGGCGGCCGAGTGCCAGATTGGCATCCGTGACTGTCGGCTCCGTCCCGCCGCGCCCATAGGCCACCGGCCCAGGCCTGGCGCCGGCGCTGCGCGGGCCAACAGTCAGCCGCCCTGCGGCGTCAACGGAGCCGATGGAACCGCCGCCGGCGCCGATGGTGCGCATTTCCACCATGGGCAGGCGCACCGGCAGACGGTCAATCTCACCCTGCGTAATCACGGAAACGCGCCCGGCTTGGACTACCGAAACATCATAGGATGTACCGCCCATATCCACCGCGACCAGATTGGGGCGTGCGAGCAATTCCGAAATGCGCCCTGCTGCCAAGGCGCCGCCTGATGGGCCAGAGAGCAAAAGACGCGCCGGTTGTTCAGCCGCCATGCGCAGGCTGCATACGCCGCCATTGGATTGCACCAGGAAGACAAGCGGCGAAAATCCGTCCTCCCCTAAACGCTTTTCAAGCCGGTCAAGATAGGCTTTCACCACCGGCATCAGAAGTGCGTTCAGCACAGTGGTGGAACAACGTTCATATTCGCGGATTTCCGGCGAAATATCTGCGGAAAGCGAGATCGGCAGATCAGGGCGAGCGGCCTGGATCAGCGCGGCCAGGCGCTTTTCATGGGTGGGATTGGCATAGGCGTGCAGCAGCGAAATCGCGATGGTCTCGGCACCAAGATGTTGGATGCGATCCAGCAGCGCTGGAAGTTGCGTTTCATCCAGGGGTATTTCAGCGCTACCATCAGCGCGCAAACGCTCCCGCACCCCAAGCCGGCGGTCGCGCGGGATCAGCGTAGGGAATGGTTCTTGCGCCAGGCCGTAAATATCGCGCCGAACATGACGGTTGATTTCGAGCACATCCTCAAAACCCGCTGTGGTCAGCAAGACGCCGCGCGCGAGCTTTCTTTCCAGTACCGCATTGGTGGCGATGGTGGTGCCATGCAGCAAAAGCCCTACATCGGACAGCGCGAAACCGAAGCGTTCCGCGGCTTCCTTGACGCCGGTGAGAAGGCCAATTGAGGGGTCTTCGGGCGTCGTTGGCGTTTTCCATGCTTGCGCTACGCCAAGGCGCGAATCCAGGATTTGCAGATCAGTAAAAGTACCGCCGATATCAACAGCGATGCGAATGGGGCGCGTGGTGGTTTCTGTGCTCAAGGTTTGGATCCGTGGAGAAAAGGTCAGCTCATGACGCTTGGCAGCCAAAGCGCCAGACCGGGAAATATCATCAGAAGCGCTACGGCCAAAAGATAGACGGCGAGGAACGGCATGACGCCGGCGAAGACATCAGTGATGGGCCCCGCGCGTTTTCGCATGCCTTGCAGGACATACATGACTGTCCCATCAGGCGGGCTGATTTGGGCGATTTCCACCAGCATGGTGACAATCACGCCAAACCAGATCGGGTCATAGCCAAGCGCTGTGACGATGGGAAAGACTACAGGCACCGTGGTAATGATCATGGAAAAGCCTTCCATGAATGTGCCGAGGGCAATGTAAAGCGCAATGATGCAAAGCATGATGGCCCAGGGTGGAATAGGCAGGCCAGAGATCATGCCAGCGAGTGCTTGCGGCACATTGATCAGCGTCAGGATATAGTTCAGCAAATAGGCGCCAAACAGGATCAGGCCAAGCAGCGCCGTATTGCGCGCCGTCGCCTCGGCTGAGGCATTCAGCATGCGCAGTGTCAGCTTGCCATCAAGTGCCGCGAAAAATGCCGCGCCAACAACACCAAGCGCGGCGGCTTCGGTCGGCGTGGCGAAGCCGCCATAGATGGAGCCCAATACCAGCAGAATCAGCAATATCGTCGGCACAAGATCAACCAACGCACGTAGCTTCATGGCAAGCGGCAGCTTGGCCGGCTTTTCCATGGGATGCGTCAGGCCATGCGCCAGGATCACCATAATGAAAAGCCCGGTGACAAGCAGCGATGGAATAATCGCGGCGATATAAAGCGCGCCTACCGAGGTTTCAGTGATCAGGCCATAAATGATGAAGGTGATGCCCGGCGGGATCAGATTGCCCAAGGCGCCGCCGGCAGCGAGCGAGCCCAGCACCATGCGCTGACTATATTTCGTATCCTGAAAATAAGGTAATGCTACCGAACCCATGGTGGCCGCAGTTGCGACTGAGCTGCCTGAGATGGCAGAAAACACCGCGCAGGAGACGATATTGGTATGCAGCAATCCGCCTGGCATGCGGTTCAGCCATACATTCAGCGCGCGATAGAGCCTATCAGAAAGACCCGCACGCAGCAGAATTTCGCCCATCAATAGGAATAACGGTACCGCAATCAGCACAAAGTTTGACGATGGCGCCCAAAGTGTTTGTCCCATGAAGGCCCACCAAGGGCGATCGGAAAACAAAAAGCCGACCAGAACGCCAAGGATGCCGAGTACGGCTGCGATATAAACACCCGAGCCGAAAAACAGCACGAAAATGCCCACCAGCATTAGAATTTCTGCGATAGGTAGGGCCTGCGCGCCGGTGGCTGCGGCGAAAACGGTCACCGCCAATAACCCCAGCAGGAAGACAATCGCAATCATGATTGCAGCCTAGGCGCTTCATGCGCCATGGCGACGGCTTCCAGCGCTTCGTCGGTTTCATCCTTCAGCGTGCGGGAACCGAGCAACTCATCCAATTCTTCCGGATGCCCCGCCAGAATGGAAAGGCTTGCTTCCAGTATCAGCACCGCAGCCATGATGGCGAAGGTGATGATGCCAAACGCCCAAATGCCCTGAGGCCAAACCATTTCAATCCGCAGTGCGGAATTGTCATGCGCGTTAAATAGGGCACTTTCATCTACCAATTGCAGTGCGGCCCAGGCGAAGAAAATGCCAAGCCCCAGAAGCAAGGTCAGCGAGAAAAGATGCAGCCAGGCGCGCAGACCAAGCGGCAGCCGCATCATGAATACATCCACACGGATATGGGCGCGTTTGGCGAGTGTGTGCGCCAAGGCCCAGGCAATGCCGCCCGCCAGCATATAGCCGGTGACTTCCACTGTGGCCTTCGAGGAAAAGCCGAAAAAGCTCCGCGCGACAATATCAAACGTAATGAAGCAGGCACAGAGAATGTAATTCCAGCCAGCAATATGCGCCATCACGGCAGCCAGCGCGGCGACCCAAAGCCTGAGTCGCCGCGCCGCATCCAGCCATGCCGGGGCCGTGCTGGCGCCGTTGCTCATCCGCCGAAGCGTACGCCGCTGATGGGCGCAATCACATCGTTGTAGACTTCACCGCAACGCGCGCCGCAGCGGCGCACCCAACCAGGCAATACGGTGGTACGGAAAATCTCCTTCGCTTGTGCCTTATCGGCGGCGGAAGCTGTCACTTCCGTCATGGGGCGCGCGGCGAGGTTATGGATGCTGCACCCAGCGGCGCGACCGATGTTGCAATCAATGCCATCGCGTGTGGCAGCAAGGCCAAGCGCCCATTGCTGGTTGCTCACTTCCTTCATGGTCGCTTCCATGAAGTCACGCACGGCGGGTTCCAGGCGGTTCCACCAATTCAGGTTCACAAGATATCCAGCAACCGCCCAGGAAACCGGCAGGTCAGAGATATGGGTGGAAACTTCTGGCCAGCGCGCGGCGGCACCGGAACCGGAACCGGTGATGGCGCAATCCACCACACCGCGTTCCAAAGCGGAATAAACTTCAGGGAATCCGATACTGACTGGCTGTGCGCCGATGGTGGTGAAGAAATCCACCAGTGAATTACCAAAGGTGCGAATGCGCCGACCGCGCAAATCATTCAGGCTGGTGAAGGGGGCGCGGCAAAACACCACCTGCGCCGGGAAGGGATACACCGCCACCAGGCGCGCGCCGAAGCGTTCCAGATCTCGATTGGCAACGGGCAACACTGCTTCTGCAATGCGGCGCGCGTCGTTGATGTCTGGTGCGAGGCCCGCCAAATCAATGCCATCCAGAATGGGAACATCGCCGGACAGAGTCGTCAGCGTGCCAGCGCCGATTTCAACCTGACCGGAGCGCACCAGGCGGACGATTTCATTGCCGGCCAGATTGCGTTCTGCATGGGTCGAAAGCTGCACTTGCACGCGCCCATTGCTGCGCGCTGCGGTGCCATCGCGCAGAACCGGAATATCCACGCGGGTATATTGCGGCTGTGTCGGCAGCGGCTGCGTCACCGCCGAAATGCGAATGGGCGCGCCCGCCGGCAAAGTCGGCAATTGCGCCGCGGCGGAAAAGACAATTCCGGTCGCCAGCGTGGCACCGGCCAGGAGATGTTTCAGCATCAGGAAGTCCTCCGAGGTCTGGTTATTTTCAGTAGTGCATCATGGGGGCGCCTCGGCGTCGAGGGGCTTTGGCGCGCGATCGCACGAAAATCCGCTAACCTGCCGCAGTTGCGGGCAGGTGCGCCGGTAATGTGCCTATTAGGTCAGCCTCTTGCCTTCTCACTTTGCCGGATGCACCGCCATCCAATGCCGCGCTATGTCCACGCGGCGTGTAATCCAGACGTCGCGCTTTTCCGCCATGTAATCCAGCAGCCTTTGCAGCGCGACTGCGCGCGCGGGATGGCCGATCAGGCGCATATGCAGCCCAACCGACATCATCTTGGGCTGACCGTTGCGGCCTTCTTCATACATCATGTCGAAGGCGTCACGGATATAGGAAAACCACTGATCGGATGTGCCCATCCAGCCGGCATATTTGCCGTCATTATTCGTCAGCGAATACGGCACTACCAGATGCGGCTTGTCGTTCACGCGTGTCCAGATTGGCAATTCATCGCCGTAATAGTCACTGTCGTATAAAAACCCGCCTTCTTCCACGACCAGCCGGCGCGTATTCACTGAAGGTCCATAGCGGCAATACCAGCCATCTGGCCGATGCCCGACGGTTTTTTCTTGGCTTTCGATGGCCTTGCGAATGTGATCGCGTTCTTCTTCCTCCGATAACTCGAAATGCTTCACCCAGCGCCAGCCATGGGAACAGACATCATAGCCGGCGGCCTTGATGGCGGCGGCTGCTTCCGGATTACGTTCCAGCGCCAGTGCGCAGCCAAAAATCGTGACGGGCAGATTGCGTTCCTGGAACAGGCGATGCAGGCGCCAAAAACCAACCCGGCTGCCATATTCAAACATACCCTCGGCTGCCAAATCGCGGCCTGATTTCACCTGATTGAGTCCATGCGCTTCGGTCAGGCCATTTTCCGTGAATCCATCACCAAGTTCAAAGGATGGCTCACTGCCTTCCTCATAATTGATCACGAAATTCACCGCGATTTTTGCGCCACCTGGCCAATGCGGGTCCGGCGGATTTGCGCCGTAGCCGATAAAATCTCGGGTGACTTGATAGGACATGGCGTCAATTCCTTTCAGGGAGAGGCGGCGTTCTGCAAGGCACGCCAGATTTTCTCAGGTGTTGCGGGCATATCGGGCGGTGCTGCGCCTCGCAGCGCAAGTGCATCGGCAATGGCGTTCATGACTGTTTGCGGCGCGGCAATGGCCCCCGCCTGGCCAGAACCTTTCACACCAAGCGGATTGGACGCGGTTGGGGTGCCTTCCAGGATCACTTCAATCGCCGGCACATCATCGGCACGCGGCAGCGCGTAATCCATCAAGGAACCACTCAGCAATTGGCCTGACTCACGATCATAAATAATGTCTTCCAGCATGGCCTGGCCGATGCCCTGCACCAGCCCACCCTGCACCTGGCCTTGCGTCAGGCGTGGATTCACCAAGCGCCCGTAATCATCAACCGCGACATAGCGCGTAAGCCGCGCATGGCCGGTTTCAGGGTCAATCTCCACCTCCGCCGCCTGGCAGCCATTGGGGAAGGTCACAAGGTCGGAGGTATTGTGACCGGATGCGGAAAGCCCGGGCGTCATGCCTTCAGGCAGGCTGGCCGCATCTTCGGCGGCGCGGGCGATCTCCGCCAAGGTGATGAAGCGCTCACCTTCAGGTAAGGCGAAGCGCCCATCGGTGAAAGAAAGCGCCGCAGGATCTGCTTGCAGTAAATGCGCGGCAACAATGCGTGCCTTTTCCATCAGCGCATCCAAGGCCAGAACCAGCGCGCCGCCGCCCAAATGCAATGAACGCGCGCCGCCATGTCCATTGCCATTCGGCAGCAATTGCGTATCAGCTTGCTGCACATGCACCTCGGCGGGCGTCAGCCCAAGTCGGTCTGCGACAATTTGCGCATAGCTGGTTTCATGGCCCTGGCCATTGCTTTGCGTACCGATGGCAGCACTGGCATGGCCCGAAGCATTCATGGAAACAGAGGCCCATTCACCCGGCGCACCGCGCGCGGTTTCCAGAAAACAGGCAATGCCACGGCCGAGCAATATGCCACGCCGTGCTGCTTGTTCGCGCCGAGCGGAAAAACCTGCTGCGTCAGAAACCTTGTCCAGTACTGTAAGATTGGCAGCAAACCGCCCGCCATCCACTGCCATGCCCATGGCCGTGCGATGCGGCGCATTGGGCAGCATGTTCATCGCCCTCAACACCGCAGCATCGCGCCCCAAGCTGCGCGCCGCGGCATCCACCAGCCTTTCGATGATGTAATTCGCCTCTGGCTTGCCGGCCCCGCGATAGGCATCCACTGGCAGGCTATTGGTGAAGGCGCCGCGCACTTCCAGATGCATGGCAGGGATCGCGTAAACGCCGCCCATCGCCGTGGAGAAAGCATTGGTCGGGCAATGCGGGCCCACCGCGGAAAGATAGGCGCCCATATCCGCGATGCTGCTGATCTCCAGGCCCAGAAAGCGGCCATCATCCGCAAGCGCCAGCCTTGCCTTCGCGCGCAAATCGCGGCCATGCACGGCGGCGGCGAATTCTTCACTCGGTTCCGCCTGCCATGCAATGGCGCGGCCAAGCCGGCGCGCGGCCCAAAGCGCCAGCACATATTCGGGAAACAGAAAATTCTTGGCGCCAAAGCCGCCGCCCACATCGGGGCAGACAAGATGAAAGGCGTCTTCCGGCAGGCGAAACACCGTCGCAAGCTGCCGGCGAATGCCATGCACGCCCATGCCAGTGAAGATCAATTCAAACCGACTGCCATCGAAATGCGCCAGCGCGGCGCGCGGTTCAATCGGCACGGCATGAACGCGATTATTGAAAAGATCGAGGCTGATGACGTGATCAGCCTGCGCGAAGGCTGCATCGGTGGCGGCGCGATCACCCTTCAGGAAACGAAATGCCTCGTTCCCTGGCGCTTGCCGCCAGATTTGCGGTGCCTCCGCGCCAAGGGCGCTGGCGCCATCAATCAAGGCGGGTAAAGGGTCATAGCTGACCTCAATCGCCTCAGCCGCATCACGTGCGGCCGTGGCGCTGATCGCGATGATCAAGGCAACCGCTTCGCCCAAATGCCGGACGCGATCAGTGGCGAGTACTGGGCGTGGCGGCACCACCATGGGCGAGATACTGGCCACCACCGCCGTACAGGGCAGTGGCGCCAGGTCATCCGCCGCAAGATCAGCGGCCGTGAAAACACCAACCATGCCGGGCATGGCACGCGCGGCCTCCGCGTTGATGTCACCCAATACTGCATGCGCATGGGGTGAGCGCAGCACCACGGCATGCAAAGCATCAGCGGGAATGATATCCGAAACATACCGCCCGCGCCCGGTCAGAAACCGCGCATCTTCCAGTCTTACAATGGATTTTCCGCTGAACATCAAGCGCCTTTGCTGAGGCGCTTAGCGACGAATTCAAGCCGATCCTGACCCCAGAACATATCCTTACCAATCACATAGCACGGCGCACCGAAGACACCGCGTTCCAACGCGGCGGCAGTATCGGCCTTGCGTTGTTCAAGCCAGCGCGGGTCTTCGGCCAGGCGCAGCAGCGCATCCGCATCCAAGCCGCAATCGCGGATCAGCGTGGCCAAGGTAGCGGCATCACCCGTATCCTGTTCTTCCTCCCAAAGCGCCTTCAGGATGCGATGCGCCAAGCGGATGGCCGGCGCATGGCCCTGGGTTTCACGGAGCGCAATCACGCAGGCCGCACCCGGTAATTCATTGGCCGGGGAATACTTGGGATGAATATTGATCGGAATGCCAAGCGCATCGCGCCAGCGCTGCAATTCCTGCAAGCGATAGGCTTGGCGCTGCGGGGAACGCTTGGGCAATGGCAAACCGCCGGAGCCTGCGAAAATGGTACCGAAATCCACCGGCCAGATGTGAAGCTCCGCGCCATGCTGCGCCGCCAAGGCCTCAACCCGCGCCGCGCCCAGATGGGTCCAGGGCGAATTGAGCGAAACATAATAGTCAATCAGCAAAGCCATGGTGTTTCCTTAGGCAATGATCGGGCAGGCGGTGGCGGCGCGCACTTCTTCCAGCGTCACGCCGGGGGCAAGATCACGCAAAGCGAAGCCCTCACCCGTGGGCGCGAAAAGACCAAGATCGGTCACCACCAGCGTCACCACGTCTGCGGCGGTAATGGGCAGGCTGCAGCGCGGGAGCAATCGGGAAGCGCCATCACGCGTGCGATGTTCCAGCATGATAAAAACACGCTGTGCGGAGGCCGCCAAATCCATCGCACCGCCAATACCGCCGCCCTTGGCGCCCTTCAGCTTCCAATTGGCGAAATCTCCATTGGCCGCCACTTCATAGGCACCCATCACGGTCACATCCATCCGCCCGCCGCGGATCAGCGCAAAGCTATCGGCGTGATGCACAATGGAAGCGCCGGGGTTCAGCACAACATTCTGCCCTCCCGCATTGACCAGATTGAGGTCTTCCGTGCCGGGCGCGCAAACCGCACCATAGCCGATCACGCCGTTTTCAGCATGGAAGATGATATCGCGATCACCCATGGGCACATCGGCAATCATGGTCGGCATGCCAACACCAAGATTGACCACCCAGCCATCTTGAAATTCGCGCACCAGCCGTTCGGCCATTTGCATGCGTGTCCAGCTCATCGTGCGGCCTCCCGCTTACGGGTCCAAAGCCCCATGGGTGGTGGTGGTACGCGGATCAGCCGATGCACCACAAGGCCCATTGTATGCACATCATCGGCATCTATCGCGCCGGCGGGAAGGATGTCTTCTTCCACTTCCACAATGGTAGTTTTCGCAGCCATCGCCATCAATGGATTGAAATTGCGCTGGCTGCGATGGAAGCGAAGGTTGCCAACCGCATCCGCCCGCGCGGCACGAATAAAGGCGAAGTCCACTGGCAGCGCATATTCCAGCAAATAGCGCCTGCCATTGATCTCCCGCGTTTCGCGCCCTTCGGCTAATTCAGTGCCAACCGCGGTTGGCGTATAGAAGGCGGGAATACCCGCACCTGCGGCGCGCAACCGCTCTGCCAAGGTGCCTTGCGGGACGATTTCTGCCTCCACCTCTCCGGATTCATAGTATTTGGTGAAGGGCAGCACATCGGATGCGCGGGTCGCGGCGGTGAAGGAGCATATCACCTTCGCGACCTGGCCGTTTTCCACCAGCATGCCGATATCGGGCATGCGCGGCTTATGGGCGCCACCGGTGGTATTGGCGATGCAGGTCAGACGCTTGGCGCCGCGCCGCGCCAGGGCGGCAATCAGATTATAAGGTGTGCCTGGGCCAGCAAAGCCGCCAATGGCAATCACCGCGCCGTCCGGAATATCCGCGACCGCCGCATCGAAATCCGGAAAGGTCTTGTTGCGCGCCATGCGGTGCCCCTAGCAATGTGTAGCTTATGCTTCGCCGAAGTGGCGCCGATGGCAAGGGGGTAAGCGCGCTTCTGTTCGCGAAGGCCCCGCGTAATCCTGAGAAAAGCGGGGGCTCGCCACGTTCCACACGGCAATTACCTGCAATCTGTATTAATCAAGCTTGATGTTATTGGCGCGCACAACGCGGCCCCAGACCTCGATCTCATTATCCAGCCAGCGGCGGAAGGAATCCGGGCCCTCGGCGCGGTTTTCGCCGCCTAGCGCGGTGATGCGTTCGGCAACAGCAGGCACGGCCATGGCAGCGCGGAGATCACGCGACAGACGCTCAACCATCGTGGGCGGGGTGCCGCCTTGCACCAGCACGCCCTGCCAGGTGCCGCTTTCCGCCGCCGGCCAGCCGAGTTCCTTGAAAGTTGGCACATCCGGGAAATCCGGCAGGCGGCGCGGGCCGGTCACGGCGATGGGGCGCAATTGCCCTTGCTTGCAGAAGGGTGCGGTGGCGGTGGCGCCATTGATCAGCAGCTGCGCTTCGCCAGTGGCCACGGCGGTCAGTGCCGCTGCCCCGCCGCGATAGGGTACTTGCGTCAGATCAGCGCCCCAATGCTGCGTCACCAGAAGCCCTGTCAGGTGATTGCCCACGCCAATCCCGGCATGGCCGATATTCACTTTGGTGGGGTTAGCCTTGGCATAGGCCACCAATTCCGCTGCATTATTCACCGGCACGGAAGGATGCACCGCAAGGATATAGGGCGCGTAGATCAGCATCGTCACCGGCGCCAAATCCCGCTTCAGATCAAAGGGAAAGCGCGTATAGAGCGAAGGCGCCGTCGCCAGCGTTGAAACATCAATGATCAACATGGTGTGACCATCGGGCGGCGATTTCGCCACAAGGTCAGCACCAATGTTCCCGCCGGCGCCAGTGCGGTTTTCCACCACCACATTTTGGCCGAAGGATTTGGTGAGTTCTGGTGAAAGCAAGCGCGCAATGATGTCCGAAGTGCCACCTGGGGCGAAGGGCACAATGAAGCGCACTGGCCGATCCAGATTCTGTGCCACAGCGGGCAGGGCAGCCAAGCTTGAAAGGGCTAGCGCGCCCTTCAGCGTATCACGGCGATTCATTGGTTTCCTCCGGCGGTTTCAGGAAATGGTTGCGCTAATGCAAGCCCCTGTCCAGACCCTTCAGCCCCGCGGGCAGGTGGCAAGAGCCACCTGGACAAAGCCGCGCATCTCACTCGCCGTAATGGCAAGGTCCAGTTCCAGATTGCCAAGCGGGATGGTCAGGCGCTGCGGCAGGCCGGTCAGGTTTTCCGTACGACCATTCCAGGCGGTGGTAACCGTCACATTGGCCAGCCGTGCCGCATCTTCCGTGCCGGCCGGCATGGCGGCGGTGATGCGCAGCAAGCCATCCATGAAGCTGGTGCCTTCCTCCGCATTCGGCGCGCCACCAAAGCGAATGGCGAAGCGGCGGATGATCGGGCGGCCTTCACAGCGGCGCGGATTATCGGCGGCGCGCAGCACTTCCATCAGCCGTTCCGGCGCTACACCGGCCGCGATACGCTGCGCGGCGCTGGCCAGCACATCCGTGAAGGGCGGGCGCGGCACTTCCTGATCATGGCGCGCGCGCCAGGTGCTGGCCTCGGCGCGCGCTTGTTCAAGTTCGGCGCTAAGCTTGGTTTTTTCGCCTGCCTCGGCGCTTTCGCGTTCTGCCGCCGCCGCCAGACGTGCTTCAAGGGCGGAGACCTCGGCGCGCGCGATCTCCTCCGCGCCACGATAGGCAAGGACGCCGAAGCCCAGAAAAACCAGCAACAGCATGGCGGCTTGGGACAGGCGCCACAGCCAGCGCGTGGTGCGCTGGCGGCGTTCTCGGTTGCGTCTTCTACCAAGGGTCATGGGCGTTTCAGCCTTGCAGCAGCGCCCAGATGCGGGGCGGCGTGAGTGGCATTTGCACGCTGTCCGCCACCGCCCCGCGCCCATGCCGCGCCAGCGCATCCGCCACTGCATTCACCAGCGCCGGCGTGGCGCCAATGGTGCCAAGCTCACCCACACCCTTCACGCCCAGCGGATTGGTGCGGCAAGGGATGGTTTGATCAAGCAACGTGGTTGCTGTTGGCAGCATATCCGCGCGCGGCATGGTGTAATCCATGAAGCTTGCGGTCAGCGGTTGGCCGGTGGAGGGGT
>JBILPX010000031.1:0-15619 GCA_044373565.1 Roseomonas sp. | reverse complement strand
AAGGATCTGGTTGCGGCCGGCATCATTGACCCGACCAAGGTTGTGCGCACGGCGTTGCAGGATGCGGCTTCTGTCGCTTCTCTGCTGATCACCACCGAAGCGATGGTGGCCGAGCGTCCGGAACCCAAGGGTGGATCCGCTGGTGGCCCGCCGGGTGGCGGCATGGGCGGGATGGATTTCTGATCCATCGCGACCTGCGCGAAAAATGGGGGCGGTCCTGCGGGGCCGCCCTTTTTTTACTGCGATTTTTTGGGGCAAAAAAATAGGCAAAAGAGTAAAAATTAGGCGATTTATATGCGCATTTATTGGGCAAAGTTAGGCCTTTTCTGCTTCGCTTCGTGGCATGGAAGTTGCTCTCTTTTTACCGTCCTCGGGAGGGTACAACCCTGTCTCAGTCTGCCCAGCGCTTAACCTCGCAGCAATTGTTGCTGAGCGGGATCGTTCATAGCTATGGCTCTGCGCGCGCCGTTGATGATGTGACATTGGAAGTGAAGGCCGGCGAATTGGTGGCGTTGCTCGGCCCTTCGGGCTGCGGCAAGACAACGCTTCTTCGTATTGTCGCAGGTTTTATTCGTCAGGCTTCCGGGCAGGTGGTGATTGGCGACCGCGCGGTGGATGATCTGCCGCCCAATCTGCGCGAAGTCGGCATTGTCTTTCAGAATTACGCTCTGTTCCCGCATATGACAGTGGCTGAGAACATTGCCTATGGTCTGGTGGCCCGCGGTGTGGGCAAGTCAGAACAGCGCGCGCGTGTTGCTGAAATGCTCGCCACTGTCCGCATGGAAGGCTTCGCGGATCGCAAGCCCAGGCAATTATCGGGCGGTCAGCAGCAACGCATCGCGCTTGCACGCGCCTTGGCCGTGCAGCCGCGCATCCTTCTGCTGGATGAACCCTTCGCTGCGCTGGATAAGAATTTGCGGCTGGATATGCAGATCGAAATCAAGCGCCTGCAACGCCAATTCGGCCTGACCGCCATTCTGGTCACGCATGATCAGGAAGAAGCCATGTCCATCGCTGATCGGATCGCCGTGATGAATGGCGGCAGGATCGAACAATTGGGCACGCCAGTTGCGATTTATGACGCACCGGCCACGCCCTTCGTCAATAGCTTCATCGGTTCTTCCAATATCCTTGAAGGCATCGTGGAAGATGGCGGCATCAGGCTTTCGGTTGGCGCGGTGCTGCCTTGCCCGACACAGAACCTGCCGCAGGGCAAGCCTGTTCAGGTTTCCATCCGCCCCGAACAATTGATGCTGGTGCGTGATGCAGCGCCGGATCGCTTCCCGGTGACACTGACGCTCAGCCTGCCGATTGGTGGGCAGTTGATCCATGATGTCGCGGCCAGCAATGGCACTACGCTCAAAATCGCTACCGCGCGGCATCCCGGCGGCACCTCATCCTTGCCTGGCATTTGGCATTGTGCGCTGACGCCAGAAGCAAAGCCTTCGATCTTCCCCGTAGCCACAACCTGATTTTTAGGAGAATTCCCATGACATCAAGACGCCTTTTCCTTGCCGGCATGGCCGGTGCGCTTGCCGCGCCCAGCATCGCGCGCGCTTCCGGCCCCATGACTGCCGCGATTTATCCCGGCACTTGGGATGAAGCTTACCGCGAAGTCGTCGCCCCCCTGCTGCGTCAACGTCATAATGTGAATGTCGCCTTTGAACCGCTTTTCGCGGTGGACCAGGTGGCGAAGGTGCGCGCCGCGCGCGGGGTTGCCCCATTTGATTGCTTCGTGCTGGACCCTGGGCCGGCGGCAGCCGCGCGTCAGGCAGGGTTGTTTGAGCCGATTGACCCGAAGCTCATCACCAATGCAGGCAAGCTGCCCGATGGCATGCTGATCGCTGATTCAGCGACGGTGAATGTCCAGGTAGTCGGCATCTGCTACAACCCGAAGAAATTCCCCGAGCCGCCGAAAAGCTGGGCGGATCTGTTCCGTTCACCCTATGTGGAGCGCCTCGGCCTCACGGGTTTTCAGACCACCTTTGGCACGGTTTCGCTGATTGAAATGGCGAAGGTGTTCGGCGGTTCCATCACCAATGTCGAACCTATTTTCGCCAAGCTGAGGGAAGTTCTGCCGAAGGTCGCGGCGGTTTCCACGCCGGCGGCCCTGCCTGGCCTGTTCCAGCAAGGCCAGATTGACATAATGTACACCAACACTAACAACGCAGCGACGCTCAAGGCCCGCGGTGTTGACATTGCCTTTGTTGCGCCAAGCGAAGGTGCGATTACCTTCGCCACCACGCTGCATATCGTGAAGGGTGCCGAAAACAAGGCCAATGCGCATCGCTACATTGATGTGGCACTTTCCGCCGATGCGCAAAGCAAGCTGCAATTGTCACCCTTCAACATGATTCCGGTGAATAAGGATGTGCAGCTGACGCCAAATTTGGACATCAAATCGCTCGATGAATTGTCCAAGATGGTCACGCATGATTGGAATGTGATCAACCCACGCCGCGCCGCCTGGATTGATCGCTTCAACCGCGAGATCACGAAGTAATACCATGCGCGCAGCAGCGGTGGATTGGCGCCTGGCCGCGCCTTTGGGGATTGTCTACCTCGCGCTTTTCGCGGCACCGCTGCTGTTGTTGCTTGGCATCTCGCTCCATGCTGATCAGGATTTGCAGCAATGGGGTTTGGATAACTGGACAAAATTCTGGGGCGACGCCTTCTATCGCGGCGTCGTCTGGGACACGCTTCGGCTTGGCGTGGCGGCGGTGTTGGCCACATCGCTTTTCGCCTGGCCGCTGGCCGTGTTTTTCTGCAATGCCAGCCCGCGCACCCAGAAGATCCTGATCTTCATCATCCTGTTGCCACTGCTGACTTCGGTGGTCATTCGCACCTTCGCCTGGATTGTGATCCTGGCACGAGAGGGCCTGGTCAATCAGGTTGTGCTGTCACTTGGCCTAAGTGCCACGCCGCTCAGGTTATTGCAGACGGAAACGGGGCTGATCCTTGCTTTGATGCAGATCGAAATGCCGCTGATGTTGTTGCCGTTGATTTCTGTGATGCGCGGGCTTGATCCCAATCTGCTGGACGCTTCGCGCGCCTTGGGGGCTGGGATGTGGCGGGGCTTCTTTCGCGTCATCCTGCCGCTCAGCCTGCCTGGATGGATCGCTGGCGCCACGCTGGTTTTCGCTTCCGCCTGCACTGCCTTCATTTCGCAATCTGTCATTGGCGGCGCGCGGCTTGTCTATTTGCCATCGCTGATCTGGCAGCAGGCCATGGTGGTTTATGATTGGCCTTTCGCCGCCGTTTGCTCCGTCACGCTGCTGTTCACGGTGCTTGCCGGGATCATGATGCTGAATTGGCTTGGCCGCTATGCAAGGACCGATTGAATGAGCCAGCGCCGCACCTTCGCTGATCAGAGCTTTTCGCTGGTGTTTGGCGGGCTCACACTGCTTGGCCTACTGATCCTGGTCGGTCCCGTTTTCATTGTGCTGATCACGAGCTTCACCACCTCGGCCTCCCTAAAATTTCCGCCGCCGGAATTATCGCTGCGCTGGTATCAGGCCTTGTTCGACACAACGCGGTCCGCGCACATCCATCGCGCGGCCGGCAATTCACTTTGGGTCGCCGGCATGGCGACTTTGGGGGCGAGTATTCTTGCCGTGCTCGCCGCACTCGCCATCGGGCGGTCACGCCGGCCAGCGGCGCGCGCCTTGGAAGCAAGCTTTCTGTCACCGCTGATCTTGCCCTCACTCGCCTATGGGCTGGCGACGCTGATGTTCTTCTCATTGCTTGGGCTGCGCCCATCGCTCACGCATCTGATTGGTGGACATTTGGTGGTCATTGCGCCCTTTGTCTTCCGGACAACATTGGCAACCGTCACCCAATTGGAACCGGCGCTATTGGAAAGCTCGGCTAGCCTGGGGGCAGGGCGCTTCATGACCTTCCGGCGCATCACTTTGCCGCTGATCGCCCCTGGCATTTTCGCCGGCGCCTTCCTGGCTTTTGTGGCGTCCATGGATAATGTGCCGGTCTCGCTTTTCCTCTCCAGCGCGCGGACAGATATGCTGCCCATCCGCATGTGGGGCATGATGGAAAGCACGCTGGATGTGCGCGTCGCCGCCGTTTCAGGTGTGCTCATTCTGGCGATAATGGTGCTGATGTTCCTGATGGACCGGCTGACCGGGCTGACGCGGCGGATGAGTATTTGAAACGTTAGCGGAACAAAACTCCGTGCTGCCTTAGAAACCCAAGCAAGGGTAGCAAGGGCATCCCCAGAATGGCCGGCTGATCGCCCTCAATCCGATCAAATAATTGCGCGCCATGGCCTTCCAGCCGATAGGCACCAACAGAAGAAAGCAAAGCCTCGCCCTCCGCGGCCAAATAGGCGTCCAGAAAGGCGTCGGAGAAATTGCGCATGGTCAGGCGGGGCTTCGCCACATGCTGCCAGATGCGCTGCCCGCCGCGATGGCACACAAGCGCCGTCACCAATTCATGCTGGCGTCCACGCAGACGCTGCAAATGGGTGCGCGCCGCCGCCATATCGGGTGGCTTGTCGAACCAGGCGCCTTCGCAGACCAGCAATTGATCAGCGCCAATTACCAGCGCATCGGGGGCTTGCGCGGCCACGCGCGCTGCCTTGGCATCGGCCAGCATTAACGCGGCATCTTCGGCGGCAATACCTTCGGCCTGCGCGGCTTCCTTGATGGCGGCTTCATCCACACCCGCCACGCGGGTTTCAAACCGCAGCCCAGCGCCTTCAAGCACTGCGCGCCGCGCCGTGGAAGCAGATGCAAGAATAAGCGCCGGCGCTGCGGCCTGGATCACTGCCGCGTTTCCGGCCTAAGGCCGAGTGCCGCTTCCTCACCCGCCGCCGCCGCCAGATAGGCGGAATAGGCGGCGCCATCACGCAAATCTTCGGTCATGCCAAGCCGTGCCATGACGCTGCGCACCTGCGGCGACCGCAACGCCGCCGCGAAGGCCTCTTCCAGCCTTTTGCGTTCGGCCACTGGCATATTGGGCGGGCCGATCAGCCCGAAGGGGGCGGTTTCTGTCAGCCCATAGCCAAGCTCGACCAGGGTCGGCACATCCGGCCAGCGCGCATTGCGCGTGGGCGACCACAATGTCAGCCAACGTGCTTCGCCGTGATCCACCGCTACATGCAGCCGCGCACCGCCGGCCATCACGTCCAGATCCCCCGCCATCAGCGCTTCAACGCCATCGGCAGCGCCGCGAAAGGGCAGATGCACCAGTTGGATATTTTCTTTCACCATCAGCCGCGCCATGGTGACATGGCCAATGGAGCCAACCCCGACACTGCCAAAAGAAAGCTGGCCCGGTTTCTGGCGTGCTTCGGCCAAGAAATCACGCCAGCCACCAGGAAAGCGATCGGCCTTGGCGATAGCGCCATAAGTGCCGCCCGCGAGGCACATGATGGGGGTGGCATCGCGCCCCATGTTGAAATCCACGCCGCGTTCGACCAGGGCACGCAACGTCGCCACCGGAAACAGCATCACAACCGACCCATCCGGCGGCGCGTTGCGCAATTGCGACAAAAGCCTGAGCCCCGTCCGGCTTGGCTTATTATCCAGCCGCACTTCCTGGCCTAGCGTTTTGCTCGCGTATTTCGCCACCGCGCGCATCACCTGATCCGTGCTGCCGCCTTCCGCAAAAGGCACCAGCAGCGTGATACCGCGCTGCTGCGCCCGCGCCAGAGAAGGTGCGGCGAGCAGGCCAGTACTTGCCAAAAACAACCGCCGCTTCATGACATTTCGCTCGCAAGCCTTGTCAATGCAGCGCGATAGGTTGTGTCGAATAGGGCATCGAGCCCGGGATTGACACCCTTCAGCCCAGCAGCCACGCGCCCAGCCCAGCCCACATATTCAATGCGGCGCGCATGATTCCAATTCGCCGGGGGGCTATCGGCGATGGAGCGCAGGTTCGAAATTTTATCGGCTAACTTCAACTGCTTGGC
Source organism: Roseomonas sp. (assembly GCA_044373565.1). Lineage (GTDB taxonomy): Bacteria > Pseudomonadota > Alphaproteobacteria > Acetobacterales > Acetobacteraceae > Neoroseomonas. Next base: position 9,693 of record JBILPX010000031.1, on the reverse strand, counting down.
CGCTTCGCTGTGCTTTGGTGCCTGGCTGATCTGCAAGGCCTTCCGGATTTCCTTAGGTTTTTCTGTATCATCGGTGGCTTCCGCCACCAACCCCGCAATGACGGGGCCGAAAACGGCGATCAGATCGGCATCAGTGGTCTCAGTATCTTCCACCGTGTCATGTAGCAGCCCGGCCAGGATGGCTTCCTCTGGCGCGTCATGTTCGGCCAGGATCGCGGCGACCTCGATCACATGATTCACATAGGGCTCAGCAGCCGCGCCCTTCCGCACCTGCCCGGCATGGGCGCGGGCGGCGAAAAGCGTGGCGCGCAGAAGCTGCGCGGAGAAGCTGGCTCCCATAAGGGTTCAGTAGCGCCCCAGGACAAAATCGGAAAGGGGATGCAAGCGCCGCCAAAGCCTGATATGGGCGCCGCCATGCCGAGAGAAATCATCACGCGCCGCGCTTTGATCGCGGCCAGCCCCTTGCTTGCCGCCCCCGCGCTGGCGCAGGCACCCTTTCCCAATCGTCCTATCCGCCTGGTGGTGGGCTTCACCCCAGGGGGGGCCACCGATATCTCGGCGCGCGCCTTTGCGCCCAAAATGTCGGAAGTGCTCGGCCAGCCGGTGATTGTGGAAAACCGCCCCGGCGCGGGCAGCAACCTTGCCACTGAAATCGTCGCCCGCAGCCCCGCCGATGGCTATACGATCCTGCTGGCGACCCTCGGCGCTTTGGTGATCAGCCCCATGGTCATGCGCCTGCCTATAGACCCGGCGCGGGATCTGGTGCCGATCTCAATCGCGGTTGATCTGTTCAATATCCTGACAGTGCCGGCGGAACGCCCCTGGCGCACCGCAGCCGATATCATCGCCGCCGCCCGCGCGCGGCCCGGAGAGCTTTCCTGGGGTCATAGCGGCATTGGCAGCGCGCCCCAATTGGCGGGCCTGCTTTTCGCCAAAATGGCCGGGATTGAGACAATCGAGGTCTCCTATCGCGGTGGCGGGCTGGTCGCAACGGATATGATCTCAGGCCGGCTGGATTACGGCTTCCCGACTTCGCCTTCTGTCATGACGCATATCGAAAGCGGCAAGCTGCGCGGGCTTGCGGTGCCAACGCTGCAACGATCTCGGCTGCTGCCCAATATCCCGACGGTCGCTGAAACCGGACTGCCCGGCTTCAATGTGCCATCCTGGTATGCGGTGGTGGCGCCGCGCGGGACGCCGGAACCCGCCGTTGAAAGGCTGGCCCATGCCATGCGCATCGCGTTGGAAGACAAGGATGTCATTGGCATCCTGAACCGCAATGGGCTGGAAGCCATGCCCTCCACGCCGGCGGCATTCGCTGCCGCCTGGGCGGCCGAGCGCACCAAATGGGAGCCCATCATTCGCGAAAGCGGCATCAAGATCGAATAGCCGCGAGGGGCCGATTGGGTTTATGATTGGCCAGAAAGGATCTTCTGCCCGTGAACGCCATGCCCTCCGATCCCACCCAGGCCCTTGAAGAAGCCGCGCGCGCCGCGCGTGCGGCGACTATTACGCTGGCTGGCGCGCCAAGCGCGGTGAAGGATCAGGCGCTGCTTTTGGCGGCCGCTGCGCTGCGCGAAGACGAAGCCAAGATCATCGCCGCCAATGCCGAAGACATTGCGGCGGCACCTGGGTTGACCCCGGCCTTTCGTGACCGGCTGCTACTGAACGCCGCGCGCATTGAAGCCATGGCGAAAGGGCTTGAGGAAGTGGCCGCGCTGCCTGACCCCGTTGGCCGCGTGCTGTCTGAATGGCAGCGCCCCAATGGGCTCCGCTTGCAGCGCGTGGCGCAGCCGCTTGGCGTGATTGGCATGATTTTCGAAAGCCGGCCCAATGTCACGGCGGATGCGGCTGCGCTCTGCCTCAAATCTGGCAATGCGGTGATTTTGCGCGGCGGGTCTGAAAGTTTGCGCAGCGCTACCGCCATCCATGCCTGCATGGCGCAAGGGCTAAAGCTGGCGGGCCTGCCGGAATCGGCGGTGCAGGTGGCACCCAGTGCTGACCGCGCTTTTGTCGGTGCCATGCTGCGCGCTTCCGGGCTGATTGACCTGATTGTGCCGCGCGGCGGCAAAGGCCTGGTGACGCGCGTTTTGGAAGAAGCGCGGGTGCCGGTGCTGGCCCATGCGGAAGGGCTTTGTCACACTTACATTCATGCCGGCGCGGATCACGCCATGGCGCGTGCGGTGCTGGCGAACGCAAAAATGCGCCGCACCGGCGTTTGTGGTGCAACCGAAACACTGTTGATTGATGCCGCCATTGCGCCCGTGCTGCTGCCGGCACTGCTTTCGGATTTGCGCGCGCTTGGCTGCGATTTCCGTGCTGATGAGGCTGCGCGCGCGATCGTGCCGGGGCTGACCGCCGCAACCGATGAAGACTATGGCACTGAATGGCTGGATGCGATCCTGTCGGTGAAAGTTGTTGCCGGTGTTGACGAAGCGCTGGCGCATATCCGCCGCTTCGGCAGTGAGCATACGGAAGCAATCATCACCGAAGACGCTTCTGCTGCGCAGCAATTCCTGGATGGCATTGCTTCTGCGGTCGGGCTTTGGAATGCGTCCACGCAATTCTGCGATGGCGGGGAATTCGGCTTTGGTGCGGAAATCGGCATCGCGACAGGCCGGCTGCATGCGCGTGGGCCTGTTGGGCTCGAACAGCTTTGTACCTATCGCTACAAGATATTCGGCACGGGGCAGGTCCGGTCGTGATGGGGCGGCAGTTTTTCGCAGCACTTCTGATCAGCCTTGCGCTTACGCCCGCCGCTGAGGCAGCCTGCCCGGATGATGCGGCGATTGCGCGCTTCGCCGGGCAGGTCTTGCAGCGCCAATCGCCCACCCCCTTCGCCGCGCTGTCACCCGCTGAGGGGCGCTGCGTACAGAACAAGCTGATTGCGATTTTCGCTCAACCTCGGAATTTTCCGTTGGTCGCATTTTCCGAGTTGCCAAGTGATTCCACTTGGCTTGAAAATGCTCCGGGCGACGTTGTCGGCTACAAGCTCGGCCTGACCAACCTTGCCATTCAACAACGCTTCGGCATTGACCATCCCATCCGCGGTGCGATTTTCCACGCCACCTTGCGCGCATCTTCGGGCGCCGAGATCGAAGCACGTTTCGCCGCCGTGCCGGTGCTGGAAGCCGATATGCTGGTGCGTATCGGCATGGGCGGCGTTGAGACCGCGCTCAATGATCATGCCGCGCTGATCCGCCATATTGATCAGGTGATCCCCTTCATTGAATTGCCCGATCTGGTCTATGCGCCCGATTACCGTCCAAGCCTTGGCGATCTGCTCGCTGCCAATGTCGGCGCGCGGCTTGGCGTACAGGGCCGGCCCATTGCGGTGACGCCAAGCGCGGAATTCGCCGCGGCCTTGGGGCGCATGAGTATTTCACTCCATCAGGATGGGCGGGAGATTTCGCGCGCGCCGGGGGCGGCCATTCTCGGCCATCCCTTGAATGCACTCGCCTGGATCGCACGGGATCTGGCGCGGGAGGGGCGCCCCTTGCGAGAGGGGGATATCATCTCGCTCGGCTCCTTCTCCCCGCCGCAGCCGGTGGTGGCGGGTCAGGTCTGGACCGCGCGCTATGAGGGGCTTGGTGAGGCACAGGATGTGGTGGTGCGCTTCCGGTAATGGACATTTCGCCCTGGCGCTGAACCTGTTTATCGTAAAGATATGACTCCATCCCGTTTCGGCGATGGCCGCCGCCGCCGCATTGGCCTTTTGGGCGGGTCCTTCAACCCGGCCCATGCCGGGCATATCCATGTCGCGCGCAAGGCCATGCAGGCGCTTGGGCTGAATCAGGTATGGCTTATGGTCTCCCCCGGCAATCCGTTGAAGCCTCGCGCGGGGATGGCCCCGCTGAAGGACCGCCTGGCTGGTGCGCGGCGCATCGCCGATGGCAGGCGCGTGATTGCGACCGATATCGAAAGGCTTCTCGGCACGCGCTTCACAGCCGATACGCTGACAAAACTGCGCCAGCGCTTTCCCCGCGCGGTTTTCGTGTTTCTGATTGGCGCGGATAATCTGGTGCAGCTTCCCCGCTGGAAATCATGGCGCCGCATCGCCACTTCTGTGCCCTTGGCGATGCTGCCTCGCCCGGGTTGGACAAGGCAAGCACTGCATGGCGCGGCGGCTTCGGTACTGCGCCACCAACGTTGCCGGCCCGGCGCGTTGCTTGCTGGCCCGAAGCGGGCTACGAACCGCGCCAGATGGTGTTTTGTTTCCGCCCGGGAACACGCTGGATCCGCCACCGCAATCAGGGCGGCAGCGCTGCTCCGGTGACACTTGGATTGAAAAACAGGAGGCGGCCATAGCCCGCAAGCCCACCCCGGCTAAAGAAAGCCCAAAGCGGCGCGTCGCCGCCGAGCCAAAACCCAAAGCTGCGACCAAGGCAAAGGCGAGCGCCAAGCCGAAAGCCGAAGCGGAACCAAAGGCGAAGGCCGCGCCGAAAATCGCTGCCACCAAAGCCGCCGCGGCTAAGCCAGCGGTAAAGCCTGCCGCCAAGGCCAGCAAGGCTGCGCTGAAAATCGCTGCCACCAAGCCAGCGCCGAAACGCGCTGCCGCCAAAGCCGCCGTGGCTAAGCCAGCACCAAAGCCTGCCGCCAAGGCCAGCAAGGCTGCGCCGAAAACAGCGGCTGCTGCGCCAGCGCCGAAGCGCGCCGTCGCCAAAGCCGCCGCGACTAAGCCAGCACCAAAGCCTGCCGCCAAGGCCAGCAAGGCTGTGCCGAAAACAGCGGCTGCCGCGCCAGCGCCGAAGCCCGCCGCCGCCAAAGCCGCCGCGGCTAAGCCAGCACCAAAGCCTGCCGCCAAGGCCAGCAAGGCTGTGCCGAAAGCAGCGGCTGCTGCGCCAGCGCCGAAGCGCGCTGCCGCCAAAGCCGCCCCGGCTAAGCCAGCACCAAAGCCTGCCACCAAGGCCAGCAAGGCCGCGCCAAAGACGAAGGCCGAGCCAAAGGCGAAACCCGCCACCAAGGTCACAGCGCCCCGTCCCGCCCGCGGCAGGCGCCGCGAAAAAATTGCACCGGACCGGCTGGAAATACTTGTGGAGGCCGCACGCCAAAGCCTGGAAGACGACAAGGCCGAAAACATTGTGATTTTGGACGTGACTGGCCGCGCCGATTACACGGACCGGCTGATCATCGCGACCGGCCAGGTTGAGCGCCAATTGCAAGCCATGGCGACGCATTTGGATGAAGCGCTCGGCAAGGCCGGATTGCACATCAAGCGCGATGCCATTCAGGCCTCGGGCGATTGGGTGCTGATTGATGCGGGTGATCTTGTGATCCACCTGTTCCGCCCCGATGCGCGGGAACTCTATCGCCTGGAACGCATGTGGGGCCCCGAAAGCCCGCTGACGACGGAGGCTTCCGACGCCGCGCCCGACTAGGATCATCGCCATCGGGCGCATCAAGCCCGGGCCGGAAGCAGCCCTTTACGCGCATTACGCAGCGCGTCTGCGCCCGGCGCCCGAATTGGTCGAAATCCCCGAAGCGCGCGGCAGTGAAGGTGAAATCCGCCGCCGCGAAGGCGCTGCCATCCTGGGCGCCATTCCGGCTGGCGCGGTGCCCATTGCCTTGGACCTTGGCGGCGCCATGCCCGATACGGAAAGCCTGGCCGCGCTGCTGACACGCTGGGATGAGGCCGGGCGCAGCGTCTGCTTCATCATTGGCGGGGCGGAGGGGCTGGACCAGGCCGTGCAGGCGCGCGCGGAATATCGTCTCTCACTCGGGCCGCTCACCTGGCCTCATTTTCTGGTGCGCGGCATGCTGGCGGAACAGCTTTACCGGGTGCAGGCGATCAGGAGTGGGCATCCCTACCACCGCACTTGGCGGCCCTAATGCGCAAAGCGGTTGCTGCAAAACATTGGGCCTCTTGCGGACGCCGAAGGCGGACGAGCGCCCGAATGGGCGTCGCTGCTTATGCAGCGAAGCCAAGCGCGCGGAGGCGCGCGCCGGCGTCTGAGGGCGGATCGGGCACGATCCGCGACATAGGAATTAAGTGAAAGCAAGAAGCGGATGGCGCGGGGTGCGCGCTTGGCCAAACATACCACCATGAACGATACGCCCGAAAATCTTGATGATACCCGCTTCGCCGCCGTGCTGGCGCGCGATGCAGCGCCTGCCTGTGGCGCTTTCCTTTATGCTGTCTCCAGTCAGGGGATTTATTGCCGCCCCGGCTGTCCTTCCCCCGCGCCGCTGCGCCGGCATGTCCGTTTCTTTGCTGATTGGGGCTCGGCAGAAGCCGCCGGCTTTCGCCCCTGCAAGCGTTGCGACCCGCGCGGTGATCGCGCGCGGCTGCAAGCGGAAGCTGTGCGCGCTGCCTGCGCCATGATCGAAGCTTCTGAATCCATACCATCGCTTGCAAGCCTCGCCGCGCGCGCCGGCTATGCGCCACATCACTTCCAGCGGATGTTTCGTGACATCACCGGCGTCACGCCGCGTTCCTATGCGGAAGGCGTGCGCGGGAAGCGACTTTCAGCCGCGCTGGCCGAAGGGGCGCGCGTTGCGGAAGCGGTTGCTGAGGCAGGCTTCGGCAGCGAAAGCCGCGTTTATGAAAACACCGCCCGGCATTTGGGCATGCGCCCCGGCCGTGCACGGCGTGGCGGCGCCGGTGAGGTTATCCGCATCGCCTGGGCGGAAAGCGCCTTCGGCCCATTATTGCTCGGCGCTACCGAACAGGGCGTGTGCTTCCTTGGATTTGGCGAGGCACGCGATGCTTTGGAAGGCGATTTGCGCGCTCGCTTTCCCCAAGCGCGGATTGAATCGGCACCCGAAAAGATCAGCGAACTTGCCAAACGCGCCATCGCCTTCATCGCTGAACCGCGCGCTGCCTTGGAACTTCCCTTGGATTTACGCGGCACGATTTTCCAGCGCCGCGTTTGGGAAGCGCTGCGCGCGATACCGCTTGGCACGACCACAACTTACAGCGCGCTCGCCGCTGCCATGGGTGAGCCAAAGGCAACACGCGCGGTCGCGCGGGCCTGCGCGCAAAACCCGGTTTCGCTCTCGGTGCCCTGCCATCGCGTGGTGGGGAAGGATGGTGATGTGACAGGCTATCGCTGGGGTGTTGCGCGCAAGCGCGCCTTATTGGCGGGCGAAAGGGGCGCCTGAGTTTCCTGGTTGCGTGTCAGGTCCCAAAAACACGATCCCCGGCATCGCCAAGGCCAGGGCGGATATAGCCGTGCTCATCAAGCTTTTCGTCGATCGCCGCGGTCCAGATCGGCACGTCGGGATGGGCTTGCCGCACATGGCGAATACCCTCAGGTGCCGCGAGCAAACAGATGAAGCGGATGCGCGTTGCACCACGCGCCTTCAACCTATCCAGTGATGTAACCGCTGTATTGCCGGTCGCCAGCATGGGATCAAGCAGGATCACCAGGCGCTCTGCCAAATCCTCCGGCGCCTTGAAGTAGTATTCATGCGCTTCCAGTGTTTTGTGGTCGCGATAGACGCCGATATGCGCAACGCCGGCTTCCGGCAGAAGGTTCAGCATGCCATCCAGAAAGCCAATGCCGGCGCGCAGCACCGGGGCGAAGATTGGCGGCTTGCCGGCAAGTTTAGGCGCCGACATGCGTTCCAGCGGCGTTTCAATCTCCTGCGCTTCAAGCGGCAGATCAGCCAGCGCGGCAGCGCCGAGCAGCATGGCGATGTCGCGCAGCAGGGCGCGGAAGGTCGGCACGGGGCAGGATTTTTCGCGCATCTGCGAAAGCCTGTGCTGGATCAGCGGATGCCCCACCACCGTGAGCATGCCTGCATCATCCGATCCTGAACCTGTGACCATGGCCTATTCCTAAGCAGGGTTAAGCCCTTCTTTAGGGCAGAATCCCCAGGGCTGGAAACAGATTCTCGGGCGGGTAGTGGCGCAAAAACAAGCATTTAGCCTTGATGTTGGCGCTGCAAAAGGAAAGGGGTGGTGGCAATACTGAAGCTTTGGATGGCGGAAAGACCTCCCTACTATAAAACCCAGGGTTGCATTTTTACTAGAAACACAATTAATGAGGTGTGTCTCTAAATCTTCTACAGCCTGTTCTTGCGCCCGCCCCCCGGCTCAGCCGAGGGCGTCTGGCCGTGCTCGGCCTTGGCTATGTCGGCCGGCCCTTGGCGCTCGGTGCCGCCGCCGCTGGCTATGACGTGATTGGTTTTGATCCGGCCCCCGGGGTGCGAGAAAGCGCCGAGAATGCCCATGTTGGCGGCCAAGGAAATTTTCGGGCTTGCGCCGACCCAGCTCAGCTCGCCGGCGCGCAAACCTGGCTGATTTGCGTCCCGACGCCGCTTGATGCGCGCGGGCGACCTGATCTGACCGCAGTACGCGAAGCGCTTGGCATCGCAGCGCGCGGCCTGAAGCCGGGCGCGCTGGTTTGTCTGGTTTCCACCTGCCAGCCCGGTGCCACCAATGGGTTATGTCGCGCCGTGCTGGAAGAAGCGGGCTGGCGCGTGGGGCGGGATGTCTTCCTCGCTGTCTCGCCCGAACGGGAAAACCCCGGCCCCCATGCGCCGCCAACCCGCAGCATTCCGCGCCTGCTAGGTGCCACCGATGATGCCTCTCTGCGCCGCGCCTTGGCCTTTTGGCGGCATTTGGTGGATCGGGTGGAGGTGGTCGCGAGCGCCGAGGTCGCGGAATGCGCCAAGCTGTTGGAGAATACCTATCGCCTGGTGAATATCGCGCTGATGGATGAACTCCACGCCGCTTTCACCGCGCTTGGTGTGCCGACGCGCGATGTGGTTGCGGCAGCGGCGACCAAGCCCTTCGGCTTTTCGCCCTTCTGGCCCGGGCTTGGCGCGGGCGGGCATTGCATTCCGGTGGACCCGGCCTTCCTACAAATGGAAGCGGTACGGGCAGGCGCGCCATCCGCCTTGCTGGCGAAGGCCATGGCACGCAATCGCGGGCGCGTGGCGCGCGTACTGGCACAAATCAGCGCAAGGCTTGGCGATGATCTGGCCGGTAAGCGCGTGTTAGTGGCGGGGGTTACCTACAAACCCGATGTTGCAGATTTACGCGCCGCCGCACCGCTGCGCCTTCTGCGCCACTTGCATCACGCGCGGGCTGAGCTTGCTTGGCATGATCCGGTGCTAAGCGTGATTCCCAAGGCGCTGTCAGCCATTCCGCGCAGCGCGGCCCTAAAAATGCCGGATGGCGCGCAGCCTGAGGCGATCATCCTTGGCACGCCGCATCGCGCTTTCGATCTGGCGGCGATTTCCCGCGCCGCGCCCTTGGTCTTTGACCCTTTCGGTATTCTACCAGCAGGTTCAAGCGTTATCGTGGTCTGAAGTCAGGCGCCGCCTTTCCATTCCGCCGGCGGCACGCTGCCCACCTGATCGGCGATGCGCCCATAATGTTCCGGGCGGCGATGGCGCGCGAAATCGAAAATCGTCTTCCGGCCCAATTCGCATTTGCCCAGATCGGCCTCCGCCACGATCAACTCATCATCCCAGCTTGTCGCCTGCGCCATGATCTCGCCCTGCGGGTTCACGATGATGGAATGGCCGAACAGCTCATGCCCATCTTCCGTGCCGGCCTTGGCGGTTGCGACCGCGAAGCAGGAATTCTGGTAGCACCCGGATTGGATGGATAAATGGCTATGGAATACCCGCAAATGAGGCGCCTCAAAGCCGCGATTTTCCATATTCAGCGACGGCGTATTATAGCCGAGCATGACCAATTCCACCTGCTGCAACCCCATTACGCGCCAGGCTTCCGGCCAG
>JBILPX010000266.1:0-4817 GCA_044373565.1 Roseomonas sp. | reverse complement strand
CCTGCATATGGCCAGCGAGCTTATCCGTATTGGAAAGATCAAGCGTCATGGAAGCGGCCAGGAAGGCCACGGTGTGATTGGCCTTGAGCCAGGCGGTTTGGTAGCTCACCAACGCATAAGCCGCAGCGTGGGATTTATTGAAGCCGTAATCCGCAAAGCGTTCCATCAGGTCGAAAATCTCGGCCGCTTTCGCGGCTTCTATGCCGCGCGCTTCCGCGCCATCGCAGAAAATCTTGCGCTGGGCTTCCATTTCGCTGCGGATCTTCTTGCCCATGGCGCGACGCAATAGATCAGCGGCGCCCAGCGAATAGCCGGCCAGGTCCTGCGCAATCTGCATGACCTGTTCCTGATACACCATGATGCCATAGGTCTCAGACAATATGTGCCGGATCGCCTCATGCGGCGGTTCCCAAGCCTCGCCATGTTTGCGGGCGCAATAGGCCGGGATATTCGCCATGGGGCCGGGCCGATACAGCGCCACCGCCGCCACCAAATCCTCAAAACGGTTCGCGCGCATCTGCCGCAGGCAATCGCGCATCCCCTGCCCTTCAAACTGGAAGACGCCGGCGGCATCACCGCGCCCGAGCATTTCATAGGTTTTCAGATCATCCAGCGGGATGGCGGCGATATCTACCTCAATCCCCTGCCCTTTCAGGATGTACAGCGCGCGTTCAATGACGGTCAGCGTCTTGAGGCCCAGGAAGTCGAACTTCACCAGGCTCGCCATCTCAGCGTATTTCATCGAATATTGCGTGACCAGCATTTCAGAACGCGGGTCGCGATACAAAGGCACGGTTTCAATCAAGGGCCTGCGCCCAATCACCAGGCCGGCGGCATGGGTGGAGGCATTGCGATAAAGCCCTTCCACCTGCAGCGCGATAACCAAAAGCCGCGCCACTTGCTCATCGCTATCGCGCATTTCCTGCAAGCGCGCTTCGCCATCAATGGCTTGGGACAGCGTCACGGGCTTCGCCGGGTTGTTCGGAATGAGGGAGGCGATCTTATCCACCTGCCCATAAGGCATGCCGAGCACGCGCCCGACATCACGCACCGCGGCCTTGGCTTGCAGCTTGCCGAAGGTGATGATTTGCGCGACGCGATCCTCGCCATATTCCCGCCGGACATAGGCAATCACCTCATCCCGGCGGTCCTGGCAGAAATCAATATCGAAATCCGGCATGGAAACGCGTTCTGGGTTGAGGAAGCGTTCAAATAGCAAGCCGAAGCGGATGGGATCGAGATCCGTGATCAGCAGCGACCAGGCAGCAACCGAGCCCGCGCCCGAACCGCGCCCCGGCCCTACCGGAATGGGCGGGGTTTGTGCTTTCGCCCATTGGATGAAATCGGCAACAATCAGGAAGTAACCCGGAAAACCCATTTTCTCGATGACGCCGATTTCATAGGCCAGGCGTTCGCGATATTGTGTGCGCGTTGCTGCATCCGGCGCGGGGCGCATGGCATCCAGTCGATGTTCAAGCCCGGCTTCGGCCATGGCGCGGAGTGTTTCAGCTTCTGTCTTGCCTTCCTGCACCTTGGGGCAGATCGGTAATTCGGGCTTGCGCGCTTCGGTCATCACCGCGCTCATGCGCGCAATGGCAAGCGTATTGTCGCAGGCATCGGGCAAATCCGCGAAAAGCGTGCGCATGGCTTCTGCGGGTTTGAACCAATGTTCCGGTGTTACGCGCCGGCGGTCGCGTTCCGCCATGGTGCGGCCCTCGGCGATGCACAGCAGCGCATCATGCGCTTCATACATGGCGGGTGCGGCGAAATAGACATCATTGGCGGCGATGATTGGCAGCCGCGCGGCATGGGCAAGTGCCAGCAAGGCAGGTTCCAGCCGCGCTTCCTCATCCCGCCCATGACGGTTGAGTTCCACCGCCAACCGATCCGGGAAGGCTTCCCTCAGGCGCGCGAGCAGCTTTTCGGCGGCGGGTTTCTGCCCTTCCAGCAATAGGCGCGAAATCGGGCCAAGCGTGCCGCCCGTCAGCAGAAACAGCCCCTCGGCATGCGCCGCGAGTTGGTCCAGCAGCACCGCTGGCTTGCCCGAGGCATCGTCCCGCAAAAAGCCGAGCGATGAGAGGCGTTGCAGATTATCGAGCCCCTTGGGGGTGAGCGCGAGTGCCACCAGCGGGTCAGGCAGCAGGCGGTGCGCATCGGGCCTTTCGGCATCCGTGCTGGCGCGGGAAAGCCCCAATTGGCAGCCCATGATCGGCTGCACGCCCTTCTTCGCGCAGACTTCAGCGAATTCCAAAGCGCCAAACAGATTGCCCGTATCCGTGAGAGCCAGCGCCGGCATGCCATCGGCCAAGGCAAGCGCTGCGAGCTTTTCAACCTTGATCGCGCCTTCCGAGAGCGAATAGGCCGAATGCGTGTGCAGATGAATAAAGGACATGCAGCTTGCGTTCCGGAATCGCGTGATGGGTAAGGTTAGCACAGCCAAAAGCCCTTGCCTGCCGCCCGCTGGCCGATCAGGATGGAATTTGGAATTTTACAGGAGCCAACCATGTCCCTGCCCCGCCTTGCCCTGACCGCCCTGCCCTTCCTGGCGCTTGCCTTTGGCGCGAACCCCGCACTGGCCCATGCCGGGCATGAAGCTGGCTTGGTTGCTGGCTTCCTGCACCCGCTGATGGGCGCGGATCATGTGGCGGCGATGGTGGCGATTGGGCTTTGGGCGGCGTCCCTTGGCTGGCGGCGCGGCTGGCTGCCGCCGTTGGGGTTCCTTGCTGGTATGGCGGGCGGCATTGCGCTTGGCTTGGCTGGCGGGATCGGGCTTGGCTTTGGCGTGGTTGAAACCGCGGTGGCGGGCAGCTTGATTGTGCTCGGTGCAATGCTGGCGATGGCGCAGCCTTTCCGCCCTGCCCTGGCGCTGCCCTTGGTGCTGGTGGCTGGGCTGGTGCATGGCATGGCGCATGGCGGTGAGATAGCCAGCGCGGCGCTGCCGACGGCGCTTGGCATGATCGCGGGCTCCGTGCTGCTGCATGGGTTTGGCGCTGCGCTTGGTGTGGCCAGCGCGCGTTACGCTGGCGCTCTACGCTTTGGTGGCGCGGCCACGGCGACTTTCGGCGTGGTGTTGTTGCTGGCTTAGCCGCTGACGATCTTCCCATCCCGCAGCGTCACCACCCGGTCCATCCGGCGCGCGAGGTCGGGGTTATGCGTGGCAATCAGCGCGGCCAAGCCCTGACCGCGCACCTGTTCCAGCAATTCGGCAAAAACACGATCGGATGTGGCGACATCAAGGTTCCCGGTCGGTTCATCCGCCAGCAGCAGGCGCGGCTGATTGGCAAGCGCCCGGGCAATCGCAACCCTCTGCTGTTCACCGCCCGAAAGCTTGCCAGGGCGATGATCCAGCCGCGCTTGCAAGCCAAAAATCCCAAGCAAATCCTTGGCACGTTGGGTTGCCTCCGCCCGACTTTTGCCGGCGGCAAGCTGGGGCAGGATGATGTTCTCGGAAGCAGTGAATTCCGGCAGCAAATGATGGAATTGATAGACAAAGCCGATGGTGGTGCGGCGGATTGTTGTGCGCACCTCATCCGAAAGCGAACCGGCGGCCTTGCCGGCAATGAAAACCTCGCCCCCATCGGGCTTTTCCAGCAAACCCGCCAGATGCAGCAAGGTGGATTTGCCTGTGCCGGAAGGGGCGACAAGCGCCACGATCTCGCCGGCGGCAATGGTCAGATCAGCGCCGAGCAGCACGGGCAATTCGCCCGCTTCCGTGCGGTAGCAGCGTTCAACGGCGGCCAAGCGAAGGGTTGCTTCATTCATTGCGCAGCATCTCCACCGGATCGGTGCGCGCGGCGCGCCAGGAAGGATAAAGCGTCGCCAGCAACGACAAGCCAAGCCCCATCGCCACCACCTGCGCCACTTCATTGTAATCCAGGATCGCGGGCAGGCGCGTAAGGAAATAGACCTCTGCACTGAACAATTCGGTGCCTGAGAGTGATTGCAGAAATTGCCGGATGCTTTCGATATTGAGGCAGAAAACCAGACCCAGCACAAAACCTATCACGGTACCAAGCACGCCGATGGAAGCACCGCATAGTAGAAATATCCGCATCACCGCGCCCTTGGTCGCACCCATGGTGCGGAGCACGGCGATATCGCGCCCCTTATCCTTCACCAGCATGATCAGGCTGGAGACGATATTGAAGGCAGCGACAATGATGATCAGCGTCAGGATAAGGAACATGACATTGCGTTCCACCTGCACCGCATTAAAGAAGCTTGAATTGGCATCCTGCCAGGAATGCACCATCACGCGGCTGCCGGCGCTTTCCTGAATTTGTCGCATGATGCCGCGCAGCCTGGTTGGGTCCTGCACGAAAACCTCGATCTGTGTCGCTGCATCGCGCTGCTGGAAATAAAGCTGCGCGGCTTCAAGCGGCAGAAAGACAAAGCTGCTGTCATATTCATTCATGCCGACATCAAATAGCGCCACCACACGATAAGCCCGCACGCGCGGCACCGTGCCAAACACCGTTGTGCGCCCCTGCGGTGAGACCAGGCTGACATTATCACCAACTGAAACACGCAAGCGGGAAGCCAGGCGCCGGCCGATCAGGATGGCATCCTCACCCTCGAACGCATCAAGGCTGCCAAGCCTTATGCCATCAGCGATCAAGGGCCGTGCGCGCAAATCATCCGGCCTGATGCCGCGCGCAAGCCCGCCCGCCGCTCCGCCGGAATCAGACGTGATGAGCACCTGACCTTCCACAATCGGGGTGGCCGAGACGACACCTGGAATGCCACGAATGCGCCCCGCCACATCATCAAAATCCGTGAAGGAAGTACCCACCGCATAGACACCAAGATGACCATTC
>JBILPX010000265.1:0-4821 GCA_044373565.1 Roseomonas sp. | reverse complement strand
AACCGTCGGGTGGAATGAAAATCTTACCATTATTTCACGGTTTCTGCTGCGTCTGGGCGCGGCTTTTCCTTGCCAAAGCGCCGGCTGAAGCGCGGGCGGAGGGGGATAGGTTACGGGAATGCGCGGCAGGCATGATGCGGTGAAGCTTGCATCGTCAAGGCAAGGCAGGCCAGGGTGATCACCGGCACCACCTCATCCGAAGCCCTAATCCGCGATCATGTGCTGCGCCTTTCCTATACCGCGCATGACCTAAAGCCCTTTGCCGAGGATATGGGCCATCAGGGCGCCCCCTTCCCCTGGGATGCGGAAGAAAGGCTCCATCTGCGCGCGCGGTTGGATGCGCTGTTCTTCCTGCTCTATGGCCTGAACCGGGATGACGCCGCCTATATCCTTTCCACCTTCCCGATCATCCAGCGGGAGGAGGAGGCACAATTCGACGGCCGCTTCCGATCCCGCGACCTGATCCTGGGCTATATGGCAGCCTTCACCGCCGGCGACCCGGATAGCCGCATTTCAGCGTGATTTCAGCGATACCAAAGGGCTGGTGGAGCCAAGGTCCACCTAATTACCGTCTCCCGCCATTTCAGGTCGTCCCGACTACCTACCAATTTATCGAATCCAGAACTGAAATTTATCGAAGTGCGTCTCATGTCGTCTCCCCTTGATTTCCGCCAGCCCATGCCTCATGTTGGGAACAGTGTTGGGGCCATGTTGGGCCGGAATCGGGTCGGAGGATGTTGGGACTATGCCTGGACGCCTTACCGTAAAAACCGTGGAGGCCATCACCGGCACCGCCGCTGAAGGCCGCGACCTGTCCAAGACCGCGACGCCAGGGCGCCACACCGATGGCGATGGGCTCCATCTGCATGTTCGCAACGATGGCCGGGCCGGGTGGGTGCTCCGTTATCGCCTCCATGGTCGCCAGCGCGACATGAGCCTTGGTGGCTGGCCCGATGTTGGGCTGAAGGAAGCGCGGGTTTTGGCTTCGGCCGCGCGCCAGCAAATCACCGCCGGGAGCGACCCTATCCGAGAACGGCAACGCGCAGTCGCCGATGCGACCCTGGCCGGCAGCCGGGAGCGGACCTTCAAGGCAGCGATGGAAAGCGCGCTTCAGTCGCGCGAAGGCGCCTGGAAAAGCCCAAAGCATCGTTGGCAATGGCGCGCCACGCTTGAGAAGCACGCTCTCCCCGTGCTTGGCGACATGCCGGTTTCGGAAGTGGCGACGCATGATGTGCTGCGCGTCCTGCGCCCGATCTGGGCGAAGACCACTGAAACTGCCACACGGCTGCGCGGGCGGATTGAGATTGTGCTGGACCATGCCCACGCCCTGAAATGGCGCACAGGTGACAACCCAGCCCGGTGGCGTGGGAACCTCTCTGAATTGCTGCCCAATCCTTCAAAGCTGGCGCCGGTGCAGCGTCAGCCTGCCCTTCCCTGGCCGCAGGTGCCGGCCTTCGTCACAGCCTTGCGTGAGCGTCAGGGCGTGGCAGCGCTGGCGCTTGAATTCGTAATTCTGACAGCGGCGCGCACGGGCGAGGCGCGCGGCGCCACATGGGGCGAGATTGATTTTGATGCTGCCGTCTGGACCGTGCCGGGAACCCGCATGAAGGCGGGCGAGATGCACCGCGTTCCGCTTTCCAGCGCTGCGCTTGCTGTTTTGGCGCGGGCCAAGGAAGCCCAACCGATTGCGCAGACACTGGCGAAGGACGAACAGCCGAAGGCTCACGCGCTGATCTTCCCAAATAGCGGCGGCAAATCGTTATCTGACATGGCTCTGACGATGCTGGTGCGCGGCATGGCTCTGGATGGCATCGCGGGAGATGAATTGCCGCGTTGGCGCGATCTGACCGGGCGAGCAATCGTGCCGCATGGATTCCGCAGCAGCTTCCGCGACTGGTGCGGTGAGACCCGTCCCGAAGGCCGAGAAGTGGCGGAGCGCGCGCTGGCGCATGTCGTCCGCGGCGTGGAAGGTGCCTATGCGCGGAGTGACCTTTTGGAGCGGCGCAGGCTGCTGATGGAAGCCTGGGGCGCCTTTGCATGTGGTGGCGGAGCCGAAGCCGAGGTCACGCCGATCAGCGAGGCGCGGGAGCGCCTGAGAGGGGCTGCGGCATGACGCAAGAACGCGCCCGTCAGGACGGTGAACGCCGTTGGATCGCGCTTGGCACCGATGGCCGGCACGTTTCGCTTGGCCGCAACAGCGACCCTTCACCCGAGGAGATAGAAGCCGCCGAGGCCGCGCTTATGGCGCAAGGGCATGGCGGATGGCTTGCCGTGACGAGCGGCGTGTATTGGAGCCGCCGCGCCCGCCTGGACGTGCTGGAAGTGCGCCACCTTGGTGCGCCAGCCGAAACCTTTGCGGAAGCCGCCGCAGCCTTTCAGCAGCGCCGCCGCGAGCGGCTTGCCGAGATTGCCTGAACCGCGCCCGGAGGAACCGGGCAAGCATTTGGCGAAGGGGTGCAGCATGAACCCGCTTTCCGCAAACCAAGGGAATCAATATCGTGACTCTATCCTTAACCCCCTCCCAATCCCAAGCTGCGCCGGAACGCGATCTGATTGCGGTGGCCAACGCGATGGCCCAAGTCGACAATTCCGGCGAAGCGCCGTTGCTGCCCCTGACGCTTCCTCTTGGGGGCTGGGCAGGCACGGCAAGCCTCTCGCTTGAAAATGGGCGAATCCTGCTTGCATTGAGCGATGAAGAGGGGCGCGAAACCCTAAGCCGTATGCCCTGGCCCAATGCGCGCAGCCTCGGCCTGGCCCTACTGGCGCTGGGTGACGCGGTGGGCGACCTGCCGTCGGCCTAGAAACTAGTCAGAAAGGGGGCTGCCCATGGATGAGGAATCCTGGCCGCTATCGGCGGCGCTGGCTTGGATCGCATGCAGAAGGCCGCTGCGCTTTGACCAGTGGGATGATGCGGTTTTCCCGCCATCCACGAATGCCACCGTGATTGATGCCGGCGAGTTCATTTCCGAGGCGGCGGCTCAACAACTGAATGCCCAGAATGATGGCGTGAGCGAAGCGCTGAAAGGCGCCGCTCGGCAGCTCTTTGAAGCCGCAGCCGATGGCAAGGTCACGCTTCGCGGAATAGGGAAATACAAGGCGGGTGCTGAGGACGCCACCGTCGATTTGGAAATCAGGGACATCGCTCCCGCTTACTTCACGCGCCAAGCGCTTGCCGCCTTTCCCTCCCAGGAAATTTTGGGGCCGGGAGAAAACTCACATAACCCAAGGCGCTTCCCGCGATACAGTTGTGTGACGGTTTCCGCGGAAATGGTTCGGGTGAAATGGCCTCTCGTGCAGAATCATCTGCTTGATTGGGTGCTAGCCAATATTCCGCCCAAAACGAAAATGGAAGCGATTATTTACGCTTTAAGCGAGGAATTCGGCTGCGGACGGACGGCAGCAAAGGATGTCTATGCCCAGCTTCCGGATGATTTTAAGAATGGGCGAGGGAGACCAAAAAAGGCCAGAAAATAGATATTCGTTTCGAGTTATTTTCGTTTCCGATTCATTTTCACGATTTGTGCGTCGTGTGCTGAATACAGGGCCGACCCCGCGCATCCCGCGCGGGCAGGAGCATCGGCACCATGACTACCAAACCGACGATTCCCGGCGGTGAAACCGCGCCGGCCCCAACTCCCGACACCCAGCAAAAAGACACGCACGCAAGTTTATCAGTTTACCGGCATCTGCCGCCGCTGGTGCACATGGCCAAAGCGCGTGTCTTCGGCCTTCCGCGCAGCACCCTCTACCGGCTTGCCGCCCAAGGACGCATCACCATCCGCAAGGTCGGGCGATCCTCCTATGTCGAAACTGCCTCGATTGTGCGGTTGATCAGCGAACTACCGAAGGCCAAAATTGGCCAAGGCGGGACGCCATGAGGCGCGTGGCCGCGACCACCGTCCCGGTGGCTGTGCTTCTGGTGTTGCTTGCCCTCGCAGGCATGCTGCGCTTCGCCCCATAAAGAAACCGCGCCCCTTTGCAGAGGCGCGGCGCAAATTGCAAAAATTGTTTCTGACAAAGCAATGCTTAGCGATTTGCCTGATGTTTTGCAAGGGGCGGCTTGGAGAAAAGCCCCATGGATACCTCAGAAATCAAGCGGGCGCTGGCGCTTCGGATGGAAGCACTCGCCCATGAATTGATTGACGCGCCGCTTACTTATCAGCGGCTTCACGAATTGCGCTTTGGTCGCCGGCAGTCTCTTTCCGTCCGGATCGGCGGTGCAAAGGCCGGAACCTTCGCGGATTTCTCCGGCAACGCCAAAGGTGATGCAATCGCTTTCATTATGCACATGCGCCAATGCACCACGGGCGAGGCTTTGGCATGGGCTGAGGCATGGCTTGGCAATGCGCCGCGCCCATCACTCACGCGCTGGCATGGTGCCCCTACAGCAGCGCCGGAAAAGCCGCCTGAGCCGCCCCGCACTCTCGATCTGGCGCGCAACCTGTGGCGGGACGCAATGCCGCCGCAAGGGACGCTTGCCGAAGCCTATTTGCACTCGCGCGGCCTGGCACTCGAACCCGGCTTGCCCATCCGCTTTCATGCGCGCGCATGGCGGCACAAGGAAAGCGGCCCATCTGGTCCGGCTATGATTGCGCTGATGACATGCCCGAAAACCGGCGAGGCGATTGGCGCCCATGTCACCTATATTCACGCCAATGGAGCCGGAAAGGCTGAAGGCGGGCGGGCGAAAATAATGCTGGGGCAGGCTGGCATCATCCGCTTGAGCCCTGATGATACCGTGACAAGCGGCCTGGGGGTGGCGGAAGGCGTCGAAACCGGCTTGGCGATCATGCAGCATTTCGGCTGGCGACCCGTATGGAG
>JBILPX010000030.1:0-15779 GCA_044373565.1 Roseomonas sp. | reverse complement strand
GACAGATCGTAAAGACCCGCAGCGGCACCCGTAAGCTGGTACTGCAGGCCATTAGCGCTTTGGATGGCGCTGAAACTCGCAAATTGCGCGGCTGTCAGAAAGGTTGTGCTCTGGGACCAATAGGTTGACGCATTGCTGATGACCAGCGTTTCAACCCCAGTTACAGATACAGCTGCAAGATTAGCCGGCGCGTTGATAAGCAAAACATCATTACCATCGCCGCCGCTGATCGTATCGGTTGCAGTGCCGCTGACGATGATTGTGTCGTTGCCAGCGCCACCGAAAACACTGTCAGCACCTTCACCAGCATCTAGACGATCTGCGCCAGTACCGCCAATCAGCGTATCAATGCCAGTACCGCCCAGCAAACTATCATTGTGATCGCCACCATCTAGGAAATCATTACCATCTCCACCGGACAGCAGATCGTTACCCTCTCCGCCAAAGACGATGTCATGACCAACAGCGCCTGAAAGCGTATCATTTCCAGCCAGGCCATCAATTACATCATTGCCTGTCTGGCCATCCAGGGAGTTGCCAAGACTATCACCACGCAGCGTGTCGTTGCCGAGTGACCCAAAGAACCCCCGCAGGCCAGTCACTGTCCGCGCGGAAAGATCATAAAGCCCGGCATTGGCACCATGCAGTTCATATCCATAACCAAGAAGATGGCCGTCTCTGATAATCTGGAATTGATTAAACTGCTCTGCCGTCAGAATGACTTCATCTATGCCAGTACCATTGCCTTCATTGACGATAAGCTCCTGTAATCCGGCAATCACAGAACTCGAAATATTGGTGGAAACCACGGCCCAAATCACATTCCAGCCATCCCCACCCATCAAGGTATCGGGGTTTGAGGAATCCATGATGACAGTGTCATTCCCAGCGCCACCCAAAACACTGTCTGACCCAGCGCCACCTTGCAGCCTATCCGCCCCGGCATCGCCAATCAGCGTATCTGAACCTGCGTCTCCCTTGATTGTGTCATTGCCAAGGCCGCCATTAATAAAATCATTGCCTGCACCGCTCGCGAAAAAATCATTACCCTCAAACCCCATGAGGGTATCTGACGTATCTCCGCTATAGAGCGTTTCGGAGGCGAGCGTGCCTTGGATCAGTTTCATAAAAAAAATTTACAGGAAATTACCTTAACAGCCTGTGAATTTTTCCAATTACGACGAGAGAATGACAAATTGATTCAATCCCGGCGATCTTCCTTCAATCCTGGATTGCATTGGGGTGAGTGAAATTCGCGTAGGCGCCTCCCCCAAGGTTTAGGAGCTTCGCAAGTAAAATTGACACGGCAAGATGGCCAAGGAAAATTCGATGACGTAAAGCCTTCTCAGGAAAGCCAGATTATGAAAGTGCTACGCCTGCCTTCTTTTTAGAGTACGCGCCATTGCGGCCACCCAACCATGGCCTTGGCACGCTGCATGCGTGAAATAGGGAAGGTTTCACGAAGCCGCGGACGGGGCTTCCGTCGCGCTGCTTGCCGCTTGCGCCGGATATTTTTGCTCCATCACCAGCTTTTGGTGCGGATAGGGAATTTCTATCCGAAGCTCATCAAAACGCCGCTTGATCCGTCAGTTCTTCTCGCGCGTAACCGCCCAACTCTGAAGTGGTTCGGTCTTCAGCCGCACGCGTATCACCACACCAGAATCGCCTAAGTGATCCACACCCATCACATCCAGATCATCGCGAATCACCAGGCGCCAGCGCGGATCTTGGCGCATTTCTGTGGCGATTTCGCGCAAGGCTTCCGAAAGCTGATACGTATCCTCGAGATAATCTACATTCACAACAATCACAGCAGAGGCTAAGTCGCGCGTTTGGTTCGTCACACTCATAACCGTGCTGAAGGGGATAATGTGTAAACTGCCATCCACGGCGCGGAGCTTGATGGACCTGATGGAAAGCTGTTCCACTACGCCACTCAACCCACCCAATTGCACAACATCACCAACCGCAAACGCATTTTCGTCAATGCCATTGGCGCAGAGCCGCATGACACGCTGCGCGACCTTGCGCGCGGCACCGGCGATGTTTCCTTCCTTGCGATGGAACGCGGCGCTGGGCGGATGATCCTGACGGATGTGAACCCCGCCATGCTGGAAGTGGCGCAAGGGCGCGCCCTGTCACGCGGGTTGGTCAGCGGGCTTTCCTTCATGTGCGTGGATGCGGAACGTATTCCCCTGCCGGACCGCAGTGTGGAACGTGTTTCGATTGCGTTTGGCTTGCGCAATTGCACCGACAAGGATGCGGTTCTGGCCGAAGCGCAGCGTGTGCTCCGGCCCGGTGGGCGCCTTCATTGCCTGGAATTCTCAAAACTTGAGGTCGCGGCGCTGGACGCGCTTTATGATGCCTGGTCCTTCAAGGCGCTGCCAGTGATTGGCGAGTATGTCGCGAAGGACCGCGCTTCCTATGAGTATTTGGCCGAGAGCATTCGCATGTTCCCGAACCAGGAAACGCTGGCCGGCATGATGCGAAGCGCGGGGCTGGAGCGCGTTTCCTATCGCAACCTATCCGGCGGCATTGTTGCCATGCATAGCGGCTAGCGGTTGTAACAGGCCTTATTCCGGATCGGCTGGCACATCCGACACAGGCTTGCGGTGGTCTTCCGCCCAATCCGTGCTTTGCTTCATGCGGCTTCGCAGCAGATAGGCCGCGCCGAGCCCAAGCGCGCCAAGGCCCGCCAGCCCCGCAAATCCAACTGCCGCAACGCCACCAAGGCGCATCACGGCAAGCCCGCAGGCCATTTTCGGCATAATCATCAGCATTTCCTATCGCTTTTCCGGCGTATCTTCCCCGCCAGGTGGCCGGGTTGGCAAGGGTTTCTGCGCCGCGCAGGAACAGAAAGCGAGGCCCTGCGGCAGGCGGTTCACCTGGGTTGCTTCCCCGCAATGGGGGCATTCCATCACTTCGCGAGGCGTCATGACTGTTTCTCACCCTTATCCGGCAAGGGCCGCATGGCGCGAAGCTGTGCGGCCAGCGCCCCCTGCCCGGCCAATTCCGCGAGCAAAGCGGCTTCTTCCCGCGCGGCTTCAAACCCCAGGCGATAGCCCGCATAGGTCGCCTGATCCAGGCTTTGGCCAAGTGCCTTACCGATGGCCTGCATGAATGGGTTTCTCCCTTTTTGTTGCGGCCTCAACGCCCTTTGCAATACCCCGCGCCGGCATGGCTGGTGCCCGATGGGCAGGAACCATTACGGTTTTGCACATATTCAGCCCGCCCATCCGTCCGGCAATACCCCGCCCCCGCATGGCTGGTGCCAGATGGGCAGGACCCGTTCTGCGCCGCGACAAACCCAGCGCCGGAGGAGGATCGGCAATAGCCAGACCCCGCATGGCTGGAACCCGATGGGCAAGAACCATTACGCGCCGGGACCATTTGCTGCGCGAAGGCCGCGCTTGAGACCACAAGACCCAAAACAACAACGCGCAGCAACATCGGGCGGCATCCTTCAACAAGAGTCACAAGGAAGCCAAAAATCCTGGCTTCCCTATGGCGCCCTTATGGCAGTGAAGGGCTGATCAAACCCTTTCCAGCACCGTCGCAATGCCCTGCCCCACACCGATGCACATGGTGGCCAAAGCGCGCTTCAGCCCGCGTTCCTGCATTTCATGCGTGGCCGTCGCGATCAGCCGCGCGCCGCTCATGCCCAAAGGATGGCCGAGCGCAATCGCGCCGCCATTCGGGTTCACGCGCGCATCATCATCGGCAATGCCAAGCCCACGCAGCACGGCCAGGCCCTGCGCCGCGAAGGCCTCATTCAATTCAATCACATCCATCTGTTCTTGCGTCATGCCAAGCCGCGCAAACAATTTCTGGGTGGCCGGCACCGGGCCAATGCCCATCACGCGCGGCGCGCAACCCGCCGTTGCCACACCGACAAAACGCGCGAGCGGCGTCAGCCCATGGCGCTTCGCCGCCGCCTCACTCGCGATGATCAGCGCGCAGGCGCCGTCATTCACACCTGAAGCATTGCCCGCGGTGACCGAGCCATTCGGCTTCACCACCGGCTTCAACTTGCCAAGTGCCTCCATGGAGGTTTCGCGCGGGTGTTCATCAGCGCTCACCACCACGGGATCCCCCTTCCGGGAAGGGATGGTCACCGGCACGATTTCCTTGGCCAGCCGGCCATTCTTCTGCGCGGCAGCGGCGCGCGCCTGGGAACGCAGCGCCATGGCATCCTGATCTTCGCGCGCGATATTGTGGTCCGCGGCGACATTCTCCGCTGTCTCCGGCATGGAATCGGTGCCGTAGCGCTTTTGCATGGCGGGGTTCACGAAACGCCAGCCAATGGTGGTGTCGTAAATCGCATTGCTGCGCGAAAAGGCGCTTTCGGCTTTGGGCATCACGAAAGGTGCGCGGGACATGCTTTCTACGCCGCCCGCGATCATCAATTCCGCTTCGCCCGCGCGGATGGCGCGCGCGGCGATGCCCACCGCATCCATGCCGGAGCCACATAGCCGGTTCACCGTGCTGCCGGGGATGGCTTGCGGCAGGCCGGCCAACAGCAGCGCCATGCGTGCGACATTGCGGTTATCTTCGCCCGCTTGGTTCGCGCAGCCGAAAATCACGTCATCCACTGCCGCCCAATCCACCGAGGGGTAGCGTTCCATCAGCGCCTTCAGCGGCACCGCGCCAAGATCATCCGGGCGCACGGAAGAAAGGCTGCCGCCGTAGCGGCCGATTGGGGTGCGCAAAGCGGCGCAGATGAAAGCTTCGGGCATGGTATGGTTTCCCAACAAAAGGCGCTGTTATTCCGGCTTCACACCCGCAGCGCGCAGCACATCGGTGTAGGTTTTCACGCCTTCACGCACCAGATTCATCACCTGGTCGGGCGTATCATAACCAGCGCGCGGCACAACGCCGGCCAATTCATTCAGGCGCGGGGCGCTTTGCTGGATGGCGGTTTGGAAGGCCGCCCCCAGCGCGGCCACAATCGGGGCCGGCGTGCCGGCCGGGGCCAGCATCGGGAAGAATTCTTCAAAGATAAAACCCGGAATGCCGGCTTCGGTCGCGCTGGGCACATCCGGCAAGGCCGGGCTGCGCTGGCTTGATGCCACCGCAAGTGCGCGCACGCCACCACCACGCACCTGGCCAAGGCAGGATGCCATGGTGGGCGTGCCGAATTGCGCTTCTCCGCTCACCAGCGCCGCTACACCTGGCCCGCCGCCGCGGTAATGCACCAATTCAAACTGCGTATTGCTGATGGCGCGGAAAATCTCACCCGCCAAATGCACGCCGCTGCCAATCCCGGCGGAAGCGAAGTTATAGCGGCCAGGATTGGCACGCAGCAGCGCAACCAGTTCGCCCGCCGTAGTCACCGGCGTGCGCGGAGTGGACACCAGCACATGCGGCGAAAACCCCGCCACGGCGATACCGATGAAATCATTGATGGTGTCGTAAGGCACGCGAGCAACCAGCGCCGGCACCGAGGCGTGCGCACTATTGATCAGTACCGTATATCCATCCGCCGGGGACCGCGCGACATTTTCAGCACCAATCATGCTGCCTGCGCCGGCGCGATTCTCCACCACCACGGGCTGGCCCAGAATATTGCCAGCCGCTTCGGCAATGATGCGGCCCACAATGTCATTCGACCCACCCGGGGCGAAGGGCACCACCAGGCGCACCGGCCGCGTCGGGCGCCATGCCTGCGCACGCGCCATACAGGGGGCAAGCCCCGCTGCCAAAGCCAAACCAAAAGCCGCGCGCCGTTGCATCATTGGTGTTGTTCTCCCTAATCATTTCAAGGCGCTGGACGCGCCCCGAATTGCTGTGTGATTTTTTCTAGCAATTCAGCCTTAAACAAAGGCTTCTAACAAAAGCCCTTTGCTGGGAAAATAGCAAAGGGCCCTCGACGGCGGGCCCCCGCCGCCCCAATCTTGCTTCATGACCGAAAACCCGCTGCTGACCCCCTGGACCACTCCCTTCGGCCTGCCACCCTTTGCGGCGATTGAGCCCCCCCATTTCCCGCCCGCCTTCGATGCCGCCATGGCAGCGCATCGCGCGGAAATCGTGGAAATCGGCGCTAACCCGGCCGCACCAAGCTTCACCAATACCATCGAAGCACTGGAAGGCGCCGGCAGGCTGCTCAGCCGCATCGGCGCCACGTTTTTCAACCTGGCGGCGAGCCACGCGACTGACGCATTGCAACAGGTGGAACGCGATATCGCGCCCAAGCTTGCCGCGCATCGCATGGCCATCGCGCTTGATCCGGCGATTTTCCGCCGCGTCTCCGCGCTGCATGAACAGCGCGATACGCTGGCGCTGGCGGCAGATCAGCGCCGCCTGCTGGAACGGTTCTATCTGCGCCTCATGCGCGCGGGCGCGGGGCTAGATGCCAAGGCGCGCGCGCGGCTTTCAGAAATCTCCACGCGCCTCGCCACGCTGCACACCAACTTCGGGCAGAATGTGCTGGCCGATGAGAATGAATGGCGCATGGCGCTGACCGCTGCCGATCTGGATGGCCTGCCCGATTTCGCCCAGCAAGCCGCGCGGGAAGCGGCAGCCGCGGCTGGCCTTGATGGCTATGTCTTCACCCTGTCGCGTTCTTCCGCCGAACCTTTCCTGACTTTCTCCGCCAGGCGCGATTTGCGCGAAAAACTCTGGCGCGGCTTTGCGGCGCGTGGCGCGCTGACAGAAGGGCGAGAGAATGCGCCTTTGATACGCGAAATCCTGATGCTGCGGCGCGAACGCGCGCAATTGCTGGGGGAGGCTGATTTCGCTTCCTTCCGTCTGCGCGACACCATGGCGGGCTCCCCCGACGCGGCTGAGGCATTGCTCCGCGCCTGTTGGGAACCGGCCAAGCGTCGCATCGCGATTGAAAAGGCCGAGCTTGAAGCATTCGCCCGCGCCGCCGGACATCATGGCACGATCGAGCCCTGGGATTGGCGCTATTGGGCGGAACGTGCGCGGCAAGCGAAGCATAATTTCGATGGCGCCGCGCTGAAACCACATTTTGAATTGGAAGCCATGCTGCGCGCGGTTTTTGACACGGCGCGGCGCTTGTTTGGTCTTGTTTTCGAAGAACGCGCCGATATTCCGCGGTATCATGCGGATCTGCGCGGCTTTGAAGCCTTGGATCAGGCAGGCAAGCATGTCGGGCTATTGCTGCTGGATAATTACGCCCGCCCTGGCAAGCGATCCGGCGCCTGGATGAGCAGCTTTCGCGTGGCCGATGGCCTGGGCGATGGCACCGCACCCATCATCATCAACAACAATAACCTCGCCCGCGCGACACCAACGCTGCTTTCGTTTGATGAGGCGCGCACGCTGTTTCACGAATTCGGCCATGCGCTGCATGGGCTGATGAGCCGCGCGCGCTATCCATCACAATCCGGCACCGCCGTGCTTGGTGATTTTGTCGAATTCCCCTCTCAAGTCATGGAAAATTGGCTGAGCCTGCCGGAGACACTGCAAACCCATGCGCGGCATCATGAAACCGGCGAAGCCCTGGATGAAGCGCTGCTCGCCCGCGTGTTGGCCGCGCGCAATGATGGGCAGGGTTTCGCGATGGTGGAATACCTCTCCTGCGCGTTGATTGACCTGGCACTGCATCGGCATGAGGCGCTGGAAGACCTTACATTAGAAGAATTTGAAACAGCGTTCCTGGCGGAAATTGGCATGCCTGAGGGCATGGCGCTGAGGCATCGTCCGATCCATTTCAGCCATTTGTTTTCCGGCGATGGCTATGCGGCGGGCTATTACTTCTATCTATGGGCGGAGGTGCTGGATGCCGATGGGTTTGAGGCTTTTGAGGAAGCGGGCAATCCCTTCCACCCTGACCTTGCTGCACGGCTGAAAAGCATTTTTGAGGCCGGCGATACGGCGGACCCCATGGCGCTTTACACGGCCTTCCGCGGGCGGCCGCCGCAGGTGGAAGCTTTGCTCCGCAAGCGCGGGCTGGTCGGGGCGTGATGGGCGGCGCAGGGAAACGCCGAAACTTTACGCCCCAAACCGCGCAAATTCCCGCGCCAAATCCTCATAAATCTCGCGCTTGAATGCCACCGCCAGCGCGGGCAATTCGCCAAGCTGCGCCCAACGCCAAGCGTCAAATTCCGGGTGCGGGTCAAGATCAAGCCGGATGTCAGAATCATCACCCAAAAAGCGCAGTGCGAACCATTTCTGCCTTTGCCCGCGATACTTGCCGCCCAAGGCCTTGCCGATCAGTTCCGTCGGCAGATCATAGAATAGCCAGTGCGGATGTTCGGCCAGGATCTCGGCCTTGGCGGTGCCGATTTCCTCCTGCAATTCGCGAAAGATGGCGATGGCAGGGTCTTCACCCGCATCCATCCCGCCTTGCGGCAATTGCCAGCCGCCAGCCGCGCCTTCAGCATTGGGCAGATCAGCGCGCCGCGCCACCAGCACCTGGCCCGCCGCATTAAACAGCAGCGCGCCGACATTATCCCGATAGGGCAGCATCATTGCGTGCGGGTTTCCGTTGTCTCCGGCGGGCGGCGGATCAGCACCGAAATGGGCGCCAGCGCCACACCGCGGCGTTCAAGCCCTGCCGCCCAGGCCACCAGCCGATCCACCACCACCGGTGTCGCGGCATGCGCTAAGCCAAGGGCGGAACCGCGCGCCTTCGCAATCGACTCCAGCTCGCCAAGGCGCCGTTCAATTTCGGTGCGGGTTGCCGGTTCATCCAGGATCACATCCACCGAACGGCCCCAGGCGCGCCCTGGTCCGGCAACACCTGGGCGGGCATCCACGAATAACAAGCCCCGATTGCGGAGTGATTCCTGCAGCGCTAGGTAGCTTTGATCCATGGCGGCAAAGCGTTCTCCGCGCATGCCGCCCACAACGCCGATGGTGCCGACATAGCCAGGAAAGCGCGACAGCACCCATTCCAGATTGGCCATGTTTTCCGGCGCAGAACGCCCGGTCAGCAAAGCGCGATTGCCGGGGTCATTCAACGGATAGCCAGCAGGTTCCAGCGGCAGGCCGATCAGGGTTTCAGCCCCCTTGGCGCGCAGGCGTTCCGCCACCTGGGCCGCGCGCGGCGCATAGGGCGAAATGGCAAAGGTCACGGATGGCGGCAGGCGGCGGATCGCGTCTTCCGTTTGCGCATTGGAAATGCCGAGATCGGCCACGATGATGCCTACGCGCGGGCGGGTATCCTGCCGGTCGAATTGCGCGGAATAGGCGCGGATGGAGGTGCGTCCATCAGTACCCACGCGCGGAAGCGCGCCAAAGCGCCCTTGTTCCAGCAGGGCAGGATCAGGCGCGGGGATGGGCCGTGCGGCGGGGAAATCAGGGGCCACGACAGGCACATCAAGCGGCGGCGGCGCGGGGGCTGCGGGGGTTTGCGCTGATGCCTCGGCCGCCGGCGGGGGTGGCGGCTCAACAATCGCTGGCGCTGGCACTACCGCCTGGGTCGATAACGGGGCAGAGATGGGATCAGGTGCCGCTGCAGGCGGGGCTGGGGTTTCGGCCACGAGCGCGGGCGGCGCGACCGGTTCCTCAGCAGCCGGGGACTGCGCCAAAACTTCCGGCGCTTGCGGTGCCTCAGCCACGGCTTCGTGCGGCTCGGGCGGGCCCAAGCGGTCAAGCCAAAGGGCAGCACCGCCCAAAAGCAGCAGCACCAGCACCCAGAAAAGGCCAAGCCCACGCCAGCCGGCGAAAACCCGGCGCGGCAATCCTTCTGCCATTACATCCTCAGCGTTGCCCGCCGCGTGGCGCCGAAGCCATGCCGCGCAACAGTATCAAAGCCTGTTGAAGTTGATGATCCGTTTCCGGCTTGGTCGGATCAAAGGTCGGGGCGCCTTCTGCGGGCTGGCGCACCACACGTTCCACCAAGCCTGCCGGCAGATTGAGCGGTGGCGGCGGGATGGGAGCGCGCGTTTCGGCTTGACCATCATTCCTGAGCGAACGGCGCAAATCCGCTTCCCGATCGCGCTGCTGCTGCCCGGTGCGGGTTTCTTCCCGCGTTGCCAGCACTTCGATATCGGGTTCAATCCCGGTGCCCTGAATGGACCGGCCAGAGGGCGTGTAATAGCGCGCCGTGGTCAGCCGAATGGCGCCATTCCCCGGAATGGGCATCACGGTCTGCACGCTGCCCTTGCCGAAGGATTTCACGCCAACCACCACAGCGCGGCGATGATCCTGCAAAGCGCCGGCAACGATTTCACTCGCACTCGCGCTGCCGCTATTGATCAGAACGACAATCGGCAGCCCATCGGCGATATCGCCGGCCTTCGCATTCCAGCGCTGCGCATCTTCCTGCCGGCGAGAGCGGGTGGAGACAATTTCCCCCTGCGTCAGGAAATCATCGGAAACCTGCACAGCCTGATCGAGCAACCCGCCCGGATTGTTGCGCAAATCCAGGATCAGGCCCTTAAGCCCACCCTGCGCCTGCTGCTTCAATTGCTGCAAAGCGCGGCGCAGGCCGGCTTCCGTCTGCTCATTGAAGGATGTGATGCGCACATAGCCCAAATTGCCATCTTCCAGGCGGAAGCGGACAACTTGCGGGCGGATTACATCGCGCGTCAGTGTCAGTTCAATTGGCCGTTCCGCGCCCTGGCGACGAATGGTGATCTTTATCTGCGTGTTGCGCTGGCCGCGCATCTGTTCAACGGCTTCCTGCAGCGTTAGGCCCTGGACGGAAGTGCCATTCAGATGCGTGATGAAATCCCCGGGCCGGATGCCGGCGCGCGCTGCGGGGGTTTCGTCAATTGGGCTGATGACCTTGATATAGCCGCCTTCCTGCGTGACTTCGATGCCAAGCCCACCGAATTCGCCGCGGGTCTGGGTTTGCATGTCCCGGAAGCTACGCTGGTTCAAATAGGATGAATGCGGGTCAAGGCTGGACAGCATGCCCTGGATCGCGTTTTCGATCGCGTCCCGGTCATTCACCGGTTCCACATATTCGGCACGCACCCGTTCAAAAACATCGCCGAACAGGTTGAGCAGCCGATAGGTCTCTGCCCGGCTGCCTTCCTGCGCCCAGGCAGCGACCATGGGGCCCACCACCACGCCGGCGGCAAAGGCCGCGCCAATGCCCGCATAACGCAAAATTCCGCGCTTCATGCGCCGCAATCCCTTCTACCATCCGACGAAAGGCGCCGGATTACACGTCAAGATAGTCATTCATCGCGCTTTGCGCGAGCGCAGAACGCATTTTGCCAGCGAAAAATCACGCAGGCGGCTATTCGGCCCCGCCAAGCCAGAGCGTTGGGTCCACCACCTGCCCATTGCGGCGCAGCTCAATATACAGCGCACCACGCCCATCCGGCCCAGCACCCAGCCGGCCCAGCGCTTCGCCGGCCAGCAGCGCCGCGCCCGCTTCCGTGTCCAATTGCTCAAACCCGGCCAGCACAAGATGCAGCCCAGGGCCGCATTCCAGGATGACAATCTGCCCAAAACGCCGGAAGGGGCCGGCGAAAACCGCGCGACCCGTGCAGGGGCTGACCACCTGCGCGCCCACTGCGGCCGTAAAGGTAACCCCGCGGGCCAGCCCGGCTTCACCCCTTTGGCCGAAGGCGATGCTGATGCGCCCAAGCACCGGGGTGGGGCGGACCGCAGCCGATGGGGGCAATATGGATTGTGCCGCCGCCACCGGGGTTGCCGGGCGCGGTTGGCGCGCTTCCTGCCGTGCCCGTGCCGCCGCCAGCGCTGCCTGCCGCGCCTGTTCGCGTTCCAGCGCCGTCAGCATTTCCTGAAGATCATTGGCGCGGGCGAGCGCTTCCTGCGCGCGCTGCGCTTCGGCCCTTTGGGTCGCGCGCGCTTCACGTTCACGCAGTCGGGTCTCAGTGATTTCCTCATCCAAGGCCGTGGCTGCCTGGCGGAGCTCTGCCTCGGCCGCCGCGACCACGGTTGCTTCCGTGGCGGCGATGCGCGCGCGGCGTTCGGCTTCGGCATTGGCCAGGCGCAGATCTTCGGCCTCGGCGCGGATTTGGCGCGCCATGCCTTGCAAGACCAAAAGCCCGCGCAGCGCTTCATCCGGCGCGGCGGGTTGGGCGAGCAGGGTTTCCGTTGGCCAAATGGCAAGCCGACGCATGGCGGGCATCATCGGCGCCAAGGCCGCAGCGCGCGAGGCAGCTTCAGAAAAGGCGCGCGTCGCGGCTGCTTCCGCGAATTGCTTGCGCTGTTCCGCAGCATCAACTGCGCGTTCGGCTTCCTGAACCCGCGCCGCCATGGCGACGCGTTGGCGCGCAAGCCCGCTTTCCTCGGCAGCGGCCGCTTCAGCCTCACGCGTTGCGGCTTCGGCGGCGGCGCGGCTTGCGGCGGTGGCGCGGCGGGCTTCCTCCAGTGCCTCACGCGAAGGCTGCGCAAGGGCAAGGCCGGGCAGCGCCAGCAGGAAAAGCGCGAAAGCGATGCGCGCCTTAGCCAAGCAGGGAATGCCCTGTCATGGCAGCGGGTTGCGGCAGGCCGAGCAAAGCCAGCAAGGTCGGCGCAATATCCGCCAGCCGCCCATCCTTGATGGCTTCACCCTTCGGGCCATTCATCAGAATGACCGGCACCACATTGGTGGTGTGCGCGGTATGCGGCCCGCCTGTCGCGGGGTCTTTCATCAATTCGGCATTGCCGTGATCGGCGGTGACCAGCAGGCAGCCACCCATTTCCTTAAGTGCGGCGACAATACGCCCAAGCCCGGTATCCACCGCTTCAACCGCGCGGGTTGCAGCGGCAAGGCTGCCGGTATGGCCCACCATATCGGCATTGGCGAAATTCAGCACAATCAGATCATGGGCGCGGCTTTTGATCGCCGCCACAGCCTTTTCAGTCAGTTCCGGCGCCGACATTTCCGGCTTCAGATCATAGGTCGCGACATCCTTGGGCGATGGTACCATGATGCGTTCTTCGCCCGGATAAACAGCTTCTTCACCGCCATTCAGGAAGAAGGTGACATGCGGGTATTTTTCCGTCTCCGCCATGCGGAGTTGCTTGAGCCCCGCACGCGCGACCACTTCGCCAAGCTTATCCGCCATGGATTGCGGCGCGAAAGCGGTGGCGAGATGCGCATTCAGCGCATCGCTATATTCCGTGAGGCCGACCGCGGCGGCGAAGCGCGGCGGGCGGGCGCGCGCAAACCCATCAAAATCGGGATCGAACAGCGTGGTTAGAATCTCCCGCGCGCGATCAGCGCGGAAATTGAAGCAGAGAATGCCATCGCCATCCTTCATGCCCGCGTAATCGCCAATGACGCTGGCCGGGATGAATTCATCACTCTTGTCGGCGGCATGGGCGGCGGAGATGGCGGCAGCGGCTGTTGGGGCGGATGCACCCTTGGCTTCTACCATCGCCCCATAGGCTTGCGCCACGCGATCCCAGCGCTTGTCGCGGTCCATCGCAAAATAGCGCCCGATGATGGTGGCAATACGCACATCTGCCACGCCATCCAGATCAGCTTCGAAGCGCTTCAGATAATCGGGTGCAGCGCGCGGCGGCGTATCCCGCCCATCGGTGAAGCCGTGAATGGCGACCGGTATGCCAGCGCCCGACAACAATTTCGCCAAAGCCACCGCCTGGTTCTGATGCGCATGCACCCCACCGGGGGAGAGTAAGCCCATCAAATGGCAGGTGCCGCCCGAGGCTTTCAGCTTCGCGATCAACCCCGTGAGTGCCGGCAATTGCGCGAAGGACCCATCGGCAATGGCGGCATCAATGCGCGGCAGATCCTGCATCACCACGCGCCCGGCACCGATATTGAGGTGCCCGACCTCAGAATTGCCCATCTGCCCAACCGGCAGGCCAACATCCTGGCCGGAGGTCTTCAGGAAAGCATGCGGGCAGGATGCCCAAAGCGCATCAAAACTTGGGGCTTTCGCCTGGCGCACGGCGTTGTCGGCAAACTCCTCCCGCCAGCCCCAGCCATCCAGAATGACCAGCATCACGGGGCGTGGCAGTGCGGCGGCTTGCATGCGAGAGAACTCCTCAACCTATGCTGGCCGAAATACCCCCCGTGGTGCCCAGCACGCAAGCGCGGATCAAAAGGGCAGCAGCGCCGGCACGCCGAAGAAACGCGCGTGGAAATGCAGCACTACCGCCCAGCCGATCAACGCCAGCAACGGCGCCAGCCAGCCGATTTCGCCCAGCACCAGCCGATTCCGCCAGGCCAATATGGCGCCAAAGGGCAGGATGGAGGTCTCGGCCCTCAGCTTCGCCGCCGCTTCCGGGCTGCGCGCCGCAAGCTTGCGGTCAATGGAGGGCATGCCAAGGAAGGCGCTGATGGCAAAGGTGCCGAAAAAGATCAGGCTCGCCACATCGCCATTGCCGATCACATGCACCAAGGCCCAAAGCGCGAAGGACCAGAGCATGGGGTGGCGCGTAATGCGCTGGATGCCACGCACCTGCTGACCAGCCAGCACTTCTCCACCCACCGCTGTCGGGTTGCGCAAAAAACCAGCGACGAAGAACAGGAAGGCCGGCAGCATGATGACGGCGAGCATTAGGCGAAGCCAGGCGGGCGCGGTCCAAAGGGGTATCGCTTCCGCAGCGCCTGAAGCGCGCGCGAGCAGAACCAGCGCAAGGACGGAAAGCACCGCGTAAAAAATGCGAAAGCCATTCTCCCCGATCTTGCCGACCAACCGCGTGCGGATATCGCTGCCCGCGAGACCATTATGTGTCGCGATCCAGAACGCCGCTGCCAGTAGCAGCAGGAAGATGTCTTGCATGGGGTCAGAGATCCTTCAAAACAGCCCAAAGCGCCGATTTCGACTCAAACCCAATCCCCGGAATATCGGGCATCTTGATCCGCCCATCTACCACTGGCGTAGAATCGGCGAAACCACCGAAGGGCGCAAAGACCTCCGGGTAGCTTTCATTGCCGCCAAGCCCAAGGCCAACCGCGATATTCAATGCGAATTGATGCCCGCCATGCGGCACGCAACGCCGGGGCGACCAGCCATGGCGCACCAGCATGTCAAGCGTGCGGAGATACTCCACCAAGCCGTAAGACAGCGCCGGATCGAACTGCAGAATATCGCGATCCGGCCTGAGCCCGCCATGGCGGATCAGGTTGCGCGCATCCAGCATGGAAAACAGATTTTCGCCCGTGGCAATCGGGGGCATGTATTGTTCCGCCAAAGCGGCATGGGTTGAATAATCCAGCGGATCGAGCGGTTCCTCATACCAGCGCAACCCAAAGGGCTGCAGCGCCGCGCCATAGGTCAACGCGGCATGCAGGCCAAAGCGACCATTCACATCCACGGCCAAGCGCGATCCATCACCGCCGAGCAGCTTCACCACCGCTTCAATGCGCGCCATGTCTTCGGCCAGCGCATCCTTGACCGATGTGCCCAGCGCACCACCGATTTTCATTTTCACGGTGGTGTAACCCATACCCAAATAGCGCTTCATTTCCTCAACCAAAGCATCCACGCCCTTGCCGGGGTAGTAATAGCCACCGGCCGCATAGACCCAGGCGCTGTCATCCGCCTTACCGCCGCGAAAGCGATCCGCCAGCAGCCGCCAAAGCGGTACACCTTCAAGCTTCGCTGCCGCGTCCCACAGCGCCATATCCAAGACGCCAACCGCGACCGAACGATCCCCATGCCCGCCCGGCTTTTCATTGCGCATCATCGCACCCCAGGCGCCGGCGGGGTTTAGGCCGCCTTCGCCACGCGCCAATTCAGCCTCGGTCGTGGCTTCCAGGCGGGGGATGAAGCGTTCCGCGAGCAAACCTGGCTGCGCATAACGGCCATTGGAATTGAAGCCATAGCCCGTCGCTTTTTTGCCCGCGCCATCTTCCACCGTGATGGCAACAACACTCGCCGTCATTTTCGAAAAATCTATGTAGGCATTGGCAATCGCGCTTGCGATCGGCA